>CAJNCQ010000013.1:0-29157 GCA_905221265.1 bacterium
TCTTCATAACTCAATTTCATAATAAAAACACCCCAAAAGTTAGATTTTTTCTGTCTAACTTTTGGGGTGCAGTTCATTGGAGCTGGTCTTTATTTTTCGATAATTTTGTGGGCGATCAACTGACGGTAACAAATCTGTCTATTATTTTTCGCGTCATTGATAATCTGTAAAATTGTTTCAAATGATGTCCGCCCAAGTTCCAGACTATTGATATCGACATAGGCTACTAGGTCGAGTCGTGGATTGACAGAGTCGAAACTCAAGACAGGAACATTTAACTGATGCTTACTAATGTAGTCGCAAACCCCTTCAGCCAAAAGGCTGTCGGTTGTGATGATAGCATCAATCTGCGGATCATGCTTAAATAGGAGTTTGCTGAATTGATAACCTTTTTCTTCTAGAAATTCGGTCGCAAAGTAGGTCAGGTTAGTATCAATCGAAAGTTGGTGTTGTTTAAGTGCTAATTCGTAACCTTTTAGACGGTCTTGTGTAACGAAAAGTTTCTTGGTTCCTCCGATAAAGGCGATTCTACTGCAGCCCTTTTTGATGAAATACTCAGTTGCATCAAAACCGGCTTGGACATTATCATTGTCAACAAGTGGGATAAAGGGTGAAAGGGATTTTCCGAGGATGAGGAAAGGAAACTGTTCTTCCGCTACGAGCTTCACTAGTGGATCTTCTTCCTGAGCGTAGAGGAAGATTAGACCATCGACACGTTTCCCATAGACCATTTGAGAGATGGCATTGAGACGTTCCTTCTCATCTTTACCAGTTGCGATCTGAATAGCATAGTGGTTCTCAGATGCGACTTGGGCGATCCCTCGTAGGACAGATGGGAAGAAAGGATTTTGGTAGAAGGCATCTGAGTCGTCAGGCAATACCAGACCGATAACCTGAGTATAGCTACTCACCAAGCTACGAGCATTGAGATTGGGATGGTAGTTGAGTTCCTTCATAGCCTTGCGAACTCGTTTTTTGGTTTCATCGCTAATCGTTGATTTGTTTTGAATAACGCGGGTTACGGTTGAAGGTGAGACACCTGCAGCCTTGGCCACATCTTTAATCGTAACGGGCATAAAAATCTCCTATTTATGATAATCTGGATCGCGGTAATGTGTTTTATAAAAGATGGCAACCAGATAAAGAACAAAAAGAATGTTTTGTACAGTGATAAGGGTTGTCATATTTTGGCCAAAAAGTCCCAAAATAAGCGTAATCAGAGTTGGTAATCCTAAACAGTTCAAGATAAAATGGTAGCACTCTTTAAAGGTCCTAAATGAAAAGAGGCGTGATTTTTTGGTGATATAAAGGAGAAGACTAGCTCCAAGAGAGACAATGAAGAAATTCAATCCGAAGAGGAAGCTAGCACCAAGAACGAGAAAGAGACTGATATAGACACGGTTCTGTTGGTACCAATCTTTAGAAATAGCCTGGGTTAAGGCTTCCTTACTCTGGAAACTCTCAGTCTGAATCGCGTGGTAGCGAATACGAGTCAGCTCTTTACTTTCCTTGCTGATGATGAGTTCTTCAGTATCAAAATGAAGTTGCAAATCCTTTGGCAATTCTTTGCTTGGGCTTGGACCAATCAAAAGAGAAGGCTGCTGATTTTTAGTACCTGAGTAGTTCAGCTTTCCATCTACGATTTGTGCATTCTCTGACAAGTCCATGATGGCTTCATCTGTCAGTGGAGTGTAGACATTATCGATAAAAGTATCCAGTGGATAGGTTTCCTGCGAGCTGTTTTGAATGGCAATTGGAACCATAGACAAACTGATGAGGAAAATGCTAGTAAAGAGAAGCTGAAACCAGTTGAGTCCGAAACGTTTTGACAGGGGCTTACGAAATCCCCAGATACTAGTAAAATACGAGAATGGATATGGAAGCATAGGCATCTTTCTAAAAGTGTTTTCTATATGAGTATTATTATATAGAGAAATGTGCTTTATTTCAAGTCTAGTAGATAAATTGCTTTTTGAAAAGCGGATTTTGCTACTATTTATGGTCTTGTGTCTAATCTTTCAACTTTACAAGCAAGATATAAAATGAAAAAGGGTGGCGGGGATAAATTATCCCTTGTCGCCACCACTTGTAAGTCCTGAAACAAAGTTCTTTTGTAGGAAGAAGAAGAGAATACAGATTGGAAGGGCGATGAGGATAGCACCTGCTGAGAAGTAGGCAATCTTCATGTTTTTCACGTTGTTAACGAAGGTTTGGAGACCGACGGCAACAGTAAAGTATTCTTTCTCACGAAGCAAGAAACTAGAGAGAATGTAGTCTCCGAAAGGTCCCATGAAGGCCCATAGAGCTTGTACAGCCACCATTGGGCGAACAAGTGGGAGAACAATTTGCCAGAAGCGACGGAAGTGTCCTGCACCATCTAGTTTTGCAGATTCGTCTAGAGACATTGGTACGGTATCGAAGTAGCCTTTCATGAGCCAAGCATTCATCGGGATACCTCCACCGACGTAGAGGAAGATGAGGAACCAGCTATGGTTAAGGGCGTTCAACATAAGGGCCATAACGAAGAAGGCTGTCAAAGCGGCCATGGTTGGCACCATTTGGATGATCAAGAAGAAGACCAAACTTTGCTTACGAGCCAAGAAGTTGTAACGACTGTAGGCGTAACCTGCAAGTACAATGATACTAGTTTGTACAGCCATTGTAATAAAGGCAATAATCAAAGTATTAAGGTACCAAGTACCATACAAGGTTTCGGTGAAGAGCCCTTTAAAGTTATCAAAGCTAAAGTCGACGTTACCATCCAGTTTAAAGGCTACGACGTTACCAGTCTTGAAGGCTGACATAATGGTAATCAAAAGTGGATAGATAATCACGATTGATAAGCCAATTAAGTAGAGGTAAGTGAGGGTTTGAGTCAGTCTACGTTTGAGTTTGATTGAGTTATTCATCTTAGACGTCCTCCATATCAAATGCGTGTAGTTTCTTGAATGCAATCATAGAGATAGAGATGACAATGATTGAGATAATCAAGGTAACAGCTGCCGCCATAGAGTATTGTGGGGCTGTACCAGTTGTCAAACGGTAAATCCATGAAATCAAGATATCAGTTGAACCGGCTCCACCACCAACACTACCAGGTCCTCCACCATTGAAGAGGTACATGATAGAGAAGTTGTTAAAGTTGAAGGTGTATTGGCTAATCAATGTTGGGGCTGCAACAGCCAAGATCATTGGGAAAGTGATGTTGCGGAATTTTTGCCAAGCATTGGCACCATCGATGTAAGCCGCTTCGTAGAGGTCGTTAGGAATAGACTGCAAGATACCCAAGGTCAAAACGTAGATGTATGGGAAACCTAGCCAACCTTGCATCATAATCAAGGCAATCTTAGTCCAAGTCGGATCGGTTTTCCAAGGGATAAGAGCTCCATCTAGGAAAGGAAGGATCTTAGACAAAAGAGGCAAGACTTGGGTGTTGATAGCACCAACACTATCATTAAACATGTTTGAGAATGTCAAGATAGTGATGAAGGCTGGAACTGCCCAAGGAAGAAGGAAAATAACACCAAAGATACGTTTTCCTTTAATAAATGGTTGGTTGGCAATGATTGCTGTAAAGATACCAATGACAATCTGCAAAGTAGAAGCAGATAAAGCCCAGATAATGGTCCAAGAAAGAACGGAACCAAAGGCTGAACGGAAGGTACTCAAGCTCCAGATATTTGTGAAGTTAGTCAAACCAACCCAGTCCAACAATTTATTTGGTGGCAAGTGTTGGAAGTCATAGTTGGTAAAGGCGATCATCAAGGTTACGATAACTGGGAAGATAATCGCAAATGTCATCGCTACATACGATGGGATAATCAAAAGGTATGGGAATCCATTCTCATAAATACCTTTAATCATATCCTTGAAGGTATGAGCTACAGGAATACCGTTGTTGATACGTTTAGCAGTCGTATGTGCATCCTTGATATTAAAGATATAAAAGAGCAGGTAAACGACAACAAAGATAGAGTGGAAGGCACCACGAATCAGCATGAAAAGTGAATTATCACGACCAGGTTTCACACCAAGTGTGATCAAATTGCTCAATTCAGGGGTTGCAAGTGTTAGAAAATACAGAACAAATAGAACAGTAACACCAAGGAAAATAAATCCTTTAGCTTTTTGTTTGTTATAGATTTGTCCTAAACCAGGAATGATTGACAGCAAGGCTGCTTTGCGAGGCTGTTGTTTTTCCATGATTACTCCTTTCATAGGATGTGAGATAAAACTCGGATTCGACCGCAAGATACGTATATCTGATAAGAAGCGTATCTATACATTCAAAGGGGGATTTCACTTCCACCCCCCTTGAACAAATCAATTAGTTACCAAATTTTTGTTGGATTGTTTCCTTGATCAATGTTACAGCATCGTTAGCAGCTGTTTTCGCATCTTTCTTACCACTTACAGCATCAAAGAGCATTGTTTTCGCTGGATCCCAAACTGTTGACATTTGAGAAATGTTTGGCATTGGTTGAGCGTTCTTGAACTGTTTGATAACAGCTGTTGTCAACTCATCGTTTTTACCTTCAGCATAAGTACGAGCTTCAGTGTTAGCTGGAATTTCGTTAGTTGCATCGTAGAATGCTTTTTGTTGTTCAGTTGAAACTAGGAAGTCTACAAATTTTTGTGCACCTTCAAGGTTTTTAGTACTTGATGGGATGATCCAAGCTTTACCTCCGCCAAAGGCTGCGTAGTCTTTACCATTTGGAAGAGTTGGGATAGTCGCAACACCGTAGTTTACTTTAGCATCTTTGAATGCTTGAGCTTTCCAAGGACCATCGATGATAGCAGCTGTTTTACCTTCTTGGAATTGAGTTTGAATCAAGTTGCCAGCACCTTCAGTATCTTGCATACCTTTAGGCCATTTTTCATACCAAGATTTAGCGTAGTTGATACCTGCGATAGCGCCGTCGTTTGCAAGACCGATGTCTTTAGGATCTTTACCGTTTTGACCAAATACATAACCGCCGTTACCAGCAAGGAGTCCGTATGCGTAGTAGAAGTTTGTCCAGTCAGCTAGGAAGGCAGTAGTTTTGCCATCTTCACCAGCGAAAGCGTATTTGCTGTCCTTAGCAAGATTTTCTAGGTCACCAAAAGTTTTAGGAGCTTCTTTTAGCAAGTCTTTATTGTAGTACATTACGAGAGACTCGATAACGGCTGGAGCACCGTACACTTTGCCACCAACAGTCACAAGAGATTTTGTTTTATCGTCTGTTTTAGCTCCGTCACTAAGAGTTACTTCTGAAAGTTGTCCATCAGTACCAAGGCTACCTACACGGTCGTATGGAGCCATCATGACATCAGCAGCCTTACCAGATTGGTTATCTAGTGAAAGGTTGTCAAGCCCACCCATTTGGTCTCCTGTTTTGATGGTAACTTTTACGCCAGATTCTTTTTCGTAAGCTTTTGCAGCTGATTCAGCAAAGGCTTTATATTGGTCTTCGACGTAGAAAGTGATTTCTTTTGCTTCTGAAGAGTTAGTATCAGCCGCTTTATCAGCAGATTTGCTTCCGCAAGCTACCAAGAGCAAGCTAGCAAGAGTAGCAGTTCCGAGCACAGCAGCGCTCTTCATGAATTTAGATGACATAGTGTATTCCTCCTAAAGAATAACAAAAATAATTTAATGAGAAAACGCAAACGTTTTCTTTTATGTGCCTAGTATAGCACAAACAGAAAACGGTTGCAAGTATTTTTAGAAAAAATTTTAAAAAAATTTTAAGGTTTCAAATATTTGCTAAAGCTTTTATATAAGAAAGAACTTAAAATATTTGTTTTTCTTGAATTGAAAATATATTAGGGAAACGATTGCGTAAATTTAGCTCGATTTTTCAGAAAATAGAGCGGAAGTTTGGAATGAATTATCTTAAATCAGAAAATTTTTAAAAAATTTTTCGCTCATTTCATAAAATATCAATGGGAACAAGTTTTGGTTGATTAAAATAATTCAAAAAAATTTTTTAAAAACGCTTGCATTTGTGTTTAAAATGCGCTATACTTAACTTAACGCAAACGTTTGCGCCTTGATTGCGCAACGTTTTATAACAAACACATGAGGTGCTATTATGAAAAAACGTCAAAGTGGTGTGTTGATGCACATCTCTTCTCTACCAGGAGCATACGGAATTGGATCATTTGGTCAGACTGCCTATGATTTCGTTGATTTCTTGGTTCGTACGAAGCAACGTTACTGGCAAATCCTCCCTCTTGGGACAACAAGCTATGGAGATTCTCCATACCAATCATTCTCAGCCTTTGCTGGAAATACACATTTTATCGACCTTGATATCTTGGTAGAGCAAGGCTTGCTCGAAGCCAGTGACCTTAAAGGTGTTGACTTTGGTAGCGATGCATCTGAAGTTGACTATGCGAAGATTTACTACGCACGTCGTCCCCTTTTAGAAAAAGCAGTTAAACGCTTCTTGGAAGTAGGAGATGTCAAAGATTTTGAGAAGTTTGCTCAAGACAACCAATCATGGCTTGAACTCTTCGCAGAGTATATGGCGATTAAAGAGCATTTTGACAATCTTGCTTGGACAGAATGGCCAGATGCAGATGCTCGTGCGCGTAAAGCTTCAGCACTTGAAAGCTACCGTGAGAAATTGGCAGACAAGTTGGTTTACCACCGTGTGACTCAATACTTCTTCTTCCAACAATGGTTGAAATTGAAAGCCTACGCTAACGACAACCACATCGAAATTGTTGGAGATATGCCTATCTATGTAGCGGAAGATTCAAGCGACATGTGGGCAAATCCACATCTCTTCAAGACAGATGCCACTGGTAAAGCAACCTGCATCGCAGGATGCCCACCAGATGAGTTTTCTGCCACTGGTCAGCTTTGGGGGAACCCAATCTATGACTGGGAAGCAATGGACAAAGACGGTTACAAATGGTGGATTGAACGCTTGCGCGAAAGCTTCAAGATCTACGATATCGTTCGTATCGACCATTTCCGCGGTTTCGAATCTTACTGGGAAATCCCTGCTGGTTCCGATACAGCAGCACCTGGTAAATGGGTGAAAGGTCCTGGGTACAAGCTCTTTGCAGCTGTTAAAGAAGAACTTGGTGAGCTAAACATCATCGCAGAAGACCTTGGTTTCATGACAGATGAAGTCATCGAGTTGCGTGAACGCACTGGCTTCCCAGGAATGAAAATCCTTCAATTCGCCTTCAATCCAGAAGACGAAAGTATCGATAGCCCACACTTGGCACCTGCCAACTCTGTTATGTACACAGGAACACACGATAACAATACAGTCCTTGGTTGGTACCGTAATGAGATCGACGATCCAACTCGCGAGTACATGGCTCGTTACACGAACCGTAAAGAGTATGAAACAGTGCCACACGCAATGCTTCGCACAGTATTTTCATCTGTTAGCTTCATGGCTATTGCAACCATGCAAGACTTGCTAGAACTAGATGAGTCAGCTCGTATGAACTTCCCATCTACTCTTGGTGGAAACTGGTCATGGCGTATGACAGCAGACCAACTCACACCAGCTGTTGAAGAAACTTTGCTTGACTTGACTACAATTTATCGCCGAATCAATGAAAATTTGGTAGAATTAAAGAAATAAGACAATATCAGGAGACACAAAAATGTTACCATTAAAAGAATTTGTACAAAAGCGTTACAATAAAACTATTGCAGAATGTAGCAATGAAGAGCTTTACCTTGCTCTTCTTAACTACAGCAAACTTGCAAGCAGCCAAAAACCAGTTAACACTGGTAAGAAAAAAGTTTACTACATCTCAGCTGAGTTCTTGATCGGTAAACTCTTGTCAAACAACTTGATTAACCTTGGTCTTTACGACGATGTGAAGAAAGAACTTGCAGCTGCAGGTAAAGAGTTGATCGAAATCGAAGAAGTAGAATTGGAACCATCACTTGGTAACGGTGGTTTGGGACGTTTGGCAGCCTGCTTTATCGACTCAATCGCTACACTTGGTTTGAATGGTGATGGTGTTGGATTGAACTACCACTTCGGTCTTTTCCAACAAGTTCTTAAAAACAACCAACAAGAAACGATTCCTAACGCTTGGTTGACTGAGCAAAACTGGTTGGTACGCTCAAGCCGTAGCTACCAAGTGCCATTTGCACACTTCACATTGACATCTACTCTTTACGATATCGATGTACCTGGTTACAAGACAGCTACTAAAAACCGCTTGCGTTTATTTGACTTGGATTCAGTTGATTCTTCTATCATCGAAGATGGTATCAACTTTGACAAGACAGATATCGCTCGCAACTTGACTCTCTTCCTTTACCCAGACGACAGCGACAAGCAAGGTGAATTGCTCCGTATCTTCCAACAATACTTCATGGTTTCAAACGGTGCGCAATTGATCATCGACGAAGCAATCGAAAAAGGAAGCAACTTGCATGACCTTGCGGACTATGCAGTTGTACAAATCAACGATACTCACCCATCAATGGTGATTCCTGAATTGATCCGTCTCTTGACTGCACGTGGTATCGAACTTGATGAAGCAATCTCGATCGTACGTAGCATGACTGCCTACACTAACCACACAATCCTTGCTGAAGCCCTTGAAAAATGGCCTCTTGAATTCTTGGAAGAAGTGGTTCCTCACTTGGTACCAATCATCGAAGAATTGGACCGCCGTGTGAAGGCAGAATACAAAGATCCAGCTGTTCAAATCATCGACGAGAGCGGACGTGTTCACATGGCTCACATGGATATCCACTACGGATACAGCGTAAACGGGGTTGCGGCTCTTCACACTGAGATCTTGAAGAACTCTGAGTTGAAAGCCTTCTACGACATCTACCCAGAAAAATTCAATAACAAAACAAACGGTATCACATTCCGTCGTTGGCTCATGCATGCTAACCCAAGCTTGTCTCACTACTTGGATGAGATTATTGGCCGTGGTTGGCACCATGAAGCAGATGAGCTTGAAAAACTCTTGTCATACGAAGACAAGGCTGCTGTCAAAGAAAAATTGGAAAGCATCAAGGCTCACAACAAGCGTAAATTGGCTCGTCACTTGAAAGAACACCAAGGTGTGGAAATCAATACAAACTCTATCTTTGATATCCAAATCAAACGTCTTCACGAGTACAAACGCCAACAAATGAACGCTTTGTATGTGATCCACAAATACCTTGATATCAAGGCTGGTAACATCCCTGCTCGTCCAATCACAGTCTTCTTTGGTGGTAAAGCAGCTCCTGCCTACACAATTGCCCAAGACATCATTCACTTGATCCTTTGCTTGTCAGAAGTGATTGCTAACGACCCAGCTGTAGCTCCACACTTGCAAGTCGTAATGGTTGAAAACTACAACGTTACTGCGGCAAGCTTCCTTATCCCAGCATGTGACATCTCAGAACAAATCTCACTTGCTTCTAAAGAAGCTTCAGGTACTGGTAACATGAAATTCATGTTGAATGGAGCTTTGACTCTTGGTACTATGGACGGAGCTAACGTGGAAATCGCTGAATTGGTTGGCGACGAAAACATCTACATCTTTGGTGAAGATTCAGAAACTGTTATCGACCTTTACGCAAAATCAGCTTATAAATCAAGCGAATACTATGCTCGTGAAGCTATCAAACCATTGGTTGACTTCATCGTGAGCGATGCTGTTCTTGCAGTAGGTAAGAAAGAGCGCTTGGAACGTCTTTACAACGAATTGATCAACAAAGACTGGTTCATGACTCTCCTTGACTTGGAAGACTACATCAAGGTGAAAGAGCAAATGCTTGCTGACTACGAAGACCGTGACGCATGGTTGGATAAAGTTATCGTCAACATTGCTAAAGCAGGTTTCTTCTCATCTGACCGTACAATCGCTCAGTACAACGAAGATATCTGGCACTTGAACTAATAATTACATAATTTAAACCCGTACCTTGAAGGTGCGGGTTTTGTCTTATCTGAAAGTTTTATTTACAGTGCTTTCCCAACCAGAATCTCTGCTTCGATGGTAATCTCTGTCAGTTGGCTCCAGTCAATCTTGGTTTGATCAACGTGAAAGAGTAAGGGCGTCATGGCAAGCAGGGCTTGGCGTTGCTCAGCCGAGATAGGTTTTGTTAAGGAAGTAATCTGACGAGATTGGATGCTGAAGTGTTCCTGGAAATGTTCTCTGATATCTTGATTGGAATAGTCCTTCTTTGTCAGCTGGTCCTGCACCATTTGACGGATTTCTTTGAGGTGATTTTCAGTTGGGATAACTTTGATCAAGATACCGTCTTTGGATAAAACGCGGCGAAATTCTCCATAGTTGGCAGGCGAGAAGATATCAAGCAGAATATCTATGCTGGCGTCTTTTATAGGAAGGCGAGCCAGGTCACCGACAAACCAGTTGACCGCCCAGTTGGGTTCGCTCTTGGCAGCGATTTGGACCGAGTCTTTTGAAATGTCAAAGGCGTAGAAGGTTTTGCCAGAATGACTTTCTTGGAGTTTACGAGAGTAGAAACCTTCGCCACAGCCGATATCTAAGACTGTTTTTGTGGATGGATTAGTCGCTAGTAAGTCCGAGATGCCTTCTAAGATGGCCTGATAAAAGCCAGCTTCAAGAATTTGCTGGCGGTTCTGGAAGTTTTCCTTGTCGTAGTTGGCAGATTGCTTGATTTGAGGTGCCAGATTGACATAGCCGAATTTTGCCAAGTCAAAAGAATGACGATTGCTACACTTGAGACTAGTTTCGACCAAGGTCAGATTTTCTTGGCAGATGGGGCAGGCAAAGGCAGTTGCGGCAGCAAAGCGCTGGAGTTTTGGTTTCAAGTTTGTATTCATAGTTTTAGTCTAGCAAAAAAAGGACTGGATGGCAAATGCCTCCAGTCTGCTTTTTTAGTATGTAAGAACGAAGTATTTTTTCTTTCCGCGGCGGATAACAGTTAGTTCGTTTTCTAACTTATCTGCGTCACTCAAGACATAGTCAAGGTCTTGGATACGATCGCCGTTGACGTAGATGGCTCCATTTTGAACATCTTCACGGGCTTGGCGTTTTGAGTTAACCACACCAGATGACACAAGGAGTTCCACGATATTGTGGTTTTCGTCTGCTTGTACTTGATAGTTTGGAACTCCACGAAGTCCTTGTTTGAGTTCTTTGACAGAAAGGTTTTTGATATTTCCTGCAAAGAGTTGCTCGGTGATATTGAGGGCTTCCTTGTAAGCTTCTTCTCCGTGAACAAGAGTCACGACTTCACGAGCCAGGACTTTTTGAGCCAAGCGTTCGTGTGGAGCTGCTTCAAACTGTTTGCGGATGTCTTCGATCTCATCAAGTGTCAAGAAAGTAAAGATCTTCAAGAAACGAACAGCGTCGGCATCCATGACATTCATCCAGAATTGGTACATTTCGTATGGAGAAGTCTTTTCAGGGTTGAGCCAGACTGCATTTCCTTCTGATTTACCAAATTTCTTACCAGTTGCGTCTGTAATGAGTGGCACTGTGATAACGTGACCAGTCTTATCAGCCTTACGGCGAAGCAATTCGGTACCTGCGGTCATATTTCCCCACTGGTCAGAACCACCGATTTGTAGCGTTACGTTGTGCTCTTGGTTAAGGACAAAGAAGTCATACCCTTGCATGATCTGGTAAGCAAACTCAGTATAAGAAATCCCTGTTTCGATCCGTTTTTTAACAGATTCCTTACTCATCATGTAGTTGACAGTGAAGTATTTTCCGATATCACGGAGGAAGTCAATGAAGCTGATGCTGCCAAACCAGTCGTAGTTGTTGACCATGACAGCTTTATTTTCCCCATTTTCAAAGTCAAGAAAACGAGAAAGTTGTCCTTGGATAGACTTGACCCAGCCATCTACTGTGTCTTTTGTTTGGAGACTACGCTCAGCATCTTTGAAGGACGGATCTCCGATGAGACCTGTAGCACCGCCAACGAGCGCATAAGGTTTGTGACCTGCTAATTGCAAACGACGACTTGTCAAGATTGCGACAAGGTGACCGAGGTGAAGGCTGTCAGCAGTTGGATCGTAGCCAGTATAATAAGAAACTTGACCTTCTTCTAGGGCTTTGCGCAAAGCTTCTTCATCAGTCGTTTGAAAGATCAAACCACGCTCTTTTAGCTCATCAAAAATGTGCATGTGTCTTTTCTCCTTTTTAAAATATTGTTTCTACCTATTGTATCACAAACTTGGGCAATAGCCTAGTAGAATAGGGAAGAAAGTGGCTATTTTATTGAAAGTTTCCCTTTTATGGTATAATAAAGAAAGTGAGGACATTCATGAAAAAAAGAAACAATGAATTAAAAACAAAGTTGTTGTATTTTTTCCAGCAACTATCTGCCACATGGAAGAAAAAACAAGCAAGTAAAAAGATCAATAAGAAAGTGGCTTCTTCTGACAAAGTCAGAAGGGTTGGGTCTATTTTGGCTAAGGTTTTGAGTGCTTTTAAAGTGACCTTCAACACTCTCTTTATTCTGACCTTTATCGGTGGACTGTTTGGTGCTGGGGTGGCTATGGGATATGGCGTGGCTCTATTTGACAAGGCCCAGGTACCTCAAGCAGAAGAGTTGGTCAAGCAAGTGAAGGATATTGCCTCTATCTCAGAAATCACTTATTCTGACGGCAGTACCATTGCTTCGATTGAGGGCGATTTGTTGCGCACTTCAGTCGCTTCAGGTGCCATTTCGGATAATCTTAAGAAGGCTATCATTGCGACAGAGGACGAGCATTTCAACGAGCACAAGGGAGTTGTGCCTAAGGCCGTTATTCGTGCGACCTTGGGAACCTTTGTCGGTCTAGGGTCGTCCAGTGGTGGTTCGACCTTGACCCAGCAGGTTATCAAGCAGCAAGTGGTAGGGGATGCTCCCACTCTAGCTCGTAAGGCCAAAGAGATTATTGATGCTCTAGCTTTAGAACGGGCTATGGGGAAGGATGAGATTTTAACAACCTACCTTAACATTGCTCCTTTTGGACGCAATCATAAAGGTCAAAATATTGCAGGTGCCCAGCAGGCTGCAGAAGGAATCTTTGGAGTCAAAGCTTCGGACTTAACGGTCCCTCAAGCGGCTTTTATCGCAGGCTTGCCACAGAGTCCGATTAGTTATTCCCCTTATGAATCTGATGGTAGTATGAAGAGTGATGAGGATATGGCTTTGGGAATCAAGCGTGCCAAGGACGTCCTCTATAATATGTACCGGACAGGTGCTCTGAGCCAAGAAGATTACGACAAGTACAAGGATTATGACTTTAAGCAAGACTTTCTACCATCAGGTAGTGTCAACGGAAGCTCACGCGACTATCTTTACTTTGCAACCTTGGCAGAAGCTACAGATCGGATGTATGATTATCTAGTTGAGAGAGATCATGTCTCTGCTCAAGAGTTAAAGAATGAGTCTATCCAGAAAGCTTATCATGACCTAGCAACCAAGGAAATTGAAAACGGTGGTTATAAAATTACCACTACCATTAATAAAAACGTTCATACCGCAATGCAAAATGCGGTTGCGACCTACGGCTATCTGCTAGATGATTCGACAGGTCAGCCTGAGGTGGGGAATGTCCTCATGGACAACCAAACGGGAGCTATCCTTGGATTTGTTGGTGGTCGTAATTATCAAGAAAATCAGAACAATCACGCTATCGATACCAAGCGTTCTCCAGCTTCAACCACTAAGCCTATACTGGCCTATGGTATCGCGATTGACCAAGGTTTGATGGGAAGTGCAAGCATCTTGTCTAACTACCCGACAAACTTTTCAAACGGCAATCCCATCATGTATGTCAATAGTCCTGGTACAGGGATGATGACCTTAGGAGAAGCCCTCAACTATTCATGGAATATCCCGGCCTACTGGACTTATCGTACGCTTCGAGAGAAGGGTGTTGATGTCAAGGGTTATATGGAAAAAATGGGGTATGAAATCCCAGAATATGGCATTGAAAGTTTACCGATGGGTGGGGGGATTGAGGTTACAGTTGCCCAGCATACCAATGGTTATCAGACCTTGGCTAATAATGGGGTCTACCACAAGAAACATATGATTGCGAAGATTGAATCGACGACTGGACAAGTGATTTATGAGCATAAAAGTCAACCTGTCCAAGTTTATTCGAAAGCGACAGCGACCATCATGCAGAGTTTGCTTCGCGAGGTGATTTCATCTCGAGTTACGTCAAGCTTTCAGACTGATTTGGCCTCTATCAACCCAAGTCTGGCTCGTGCTGACTGGATTGGAAAGACTGGTACAACCAATGAAGATGAAAATATGTGGCTTATGCTTTCTACGCCACGCTTGACTCTAGGGGGCTGGTTAGGTCACGACGACAACCGACCGTTAGCTAAAGGAGCAGGTCACTACCGCAACGCCAATTATATGGCCCACTTGGTTAATGCCATTCAACAAGCCGAACCTGGCATATGGGGAAATGAGCGCTTTAGTCTAGATCCAAGCGTGACCAAGTCTCAAGTCCTCAAATCGACAGGAGAGAAACCTGGCAAGGTCACAATCAATGGCAAAGAAGTCACCGTTTCAGGTTCTACAGTAACGAGCTATTGGGCTACTAAAGAAGGGGCGCCAGTAACTACTTACCGCTTTGCCATCGGAGGGAGCGATGCCGATTATCAAAATGCTTGGAAGAGCATTTTAGGAAGTTTACCCACTCTTCCTACCCCAACTCTCCCAAGTTCAAGTGGTAGTTCGGGAACAAGCTCATCAACTCGCTCAAATCAATCAAATCGATAGAATAAAAAAGTAGCATGATTCATTCAATAATATTTTTTCATGCTACTTTTTTCTTTTTTCATTTCGTGTTACAATAGGAGAATGAATAAGTATCAAAAGAAGATTTTTAAGGGAACTCTATATTCACTGTTGTCAGGTCTGATTTGGGGAATTTGTGGTATTTTAGGAGAATATTTTTTCGCCCATTATCAGGTGTCGTCTGGCTGGATCACTTCCATGCGCTTGCTAGTGGCAGGGAGTTTGGTTTTAGCTTTATCAGCCTTTCAGTTACGCACTCGATTATTGGATATCTGGCGGGACAAGAAAAATTATCTGCCTTTTTTAGCCTATGCTATTCTAGGTATTTTTTCTGTGCAGTTTTTCTTTTATCTCTGTGTTGAGTATTCCAATGCGACGACAGCAACGATTTTGCAATTTATCAGTCCAGTTTTTATCTTGTTTTATAATCGTATCGTCTATCAAAAGAAGGCTTCCGTCACAGCCATTCTCTATGTTTTGATTGCCATGTTAGGTGTTTTTTTGATGGCCACAAAAGGAGATTTGTCCCAGTTATCCATGACTCCCTTAGCTTTGGTCACTGGACTCCTCAGTGCTGTAGGGGTTATGTTCAACGTTATCCTGCCTCAGCGTTTTGCACGTGACTATGGTTTTGTGCCGACTGTTGGTTGGGGGATGTTGCTAGCAGGTATTTTTAGTAATTTTCTTTATCCTATTCATCAGATTACCTTCCAACTTGATGTGACGAGCCTTTTGATTTGTTTTACTATTGCTGTGTTTGGAACGGCTTTTGCTTTTTTCCTTTCGATGAAGGCTGTGCTACTCGTCTCACCTTTAGTTGTATCAGTTGTGAGTGCCAGCGAACCTTTATCTTCCGCATTGTTAAGTGTGCTATTTCTAGGTATGGTTTTGGATGGTTTTCTAGCTTTAGCTATGATTTTGATTATCGTCCCAATGGTTTTCTTGTCAATCGAGGAAACGAAGGAAAGGTAAAATGTTCTGTTCGAGTGCTTAAGGCTTCAAATTTGAAGCCTTTTTTGGTAGAATAGGTATCATTATAAGGAACCAGGAGGCGCCTATGACTGCCACAAAAATGAATGCTCAAGAAATTATCCAATTTATCGCCAATGCTGAAAAGAAAACCAGTGTTAAAGTAACCTTTGAGGGGCAACTCGCATCTGCTGTGCCTAGCTCTGTTGTCAAACTAGGAAATGTCCTATTCGGAGACTGGAAGGATGTTGCTCCGCTTCTCGAAGGTTTAGTAGAAAATCAAGACTATGTTGTCGAGCAAGATGCTCGTAATTCTGCAGTTCCTTTGCTAGATAAACGTGCTATCAACGCTCGTATCGAGCCGGGTGCTATTATCCGTGACCAGGTGGAAATTGGTGACAATGCTGTTATCATGATGGGAGCAGTTATCAATATCGGTGCTGAAATCGGTGCAGGAACCATGATTGATATGGGTGCCATCCTTGGTGGCCGTGCTATCGTTGGGAAAAACAGTCACGTTGGTGCAGGTGCAGTTTTGGCGGGTGTGATTGAGCCAGCTAGTGCTGAACCAGTCCGTGTCGGAGACAATGTCCTTATCGGTGCCAATGCAGTGGTTATTGAAGGAGTCCAAATCGGTAGTGGTTCAGTTGTCGCTGCAGGAGCTATCGTGACGCAAGATGTCCCAGAAAATGTAGTGGTAGCAGGCGTTCCAGCTCGTATTATCAAAGAAATCGACAGCCAAACCCAACAAAAAACAGCGCTAGAGGATGCGCTTCGTACCTTGTAATTGTAAAAGTAAAAAAGAGGCGGAACCCTTTTTCCAGCCTCTTTCTGTTATATCGGAGGATAGATAGATGTTAGATTTGATTCAGACTAGACGAGATTTGCACCAGATTCCAGAGATTGGCTTAGAGGAATTCAAGACCCAGGCTTATTTGCTGGATGTGATTGAAAAATTGACTACGGGCAAGGATTTTGTTCAAATTCGTACTTGGCGGACAGGTATTTTGGTCTACCTGCAGGGAAGTCAGCCGGAACGAACCATTGGTTGGCGGACAGATATTGATGGCCTGCCTATCGTCGAACAAACAGGTCTACCTTTTGCTTCTCAGCACCAAGGTCGCATGCATGCTTGTGGGCATGACTTTCACATGACCATTGCCTTGGGCTGTCTTGAGCGCGCCCTTGAGGAGCAACCAAAGAATAATCTGCTTTTCCTATTTCAACCTGCTGAAGAAAATGAAGCTGGTGGTATGCTCATGTATGAGGATGGTGCTTTTGGGGACTGGCTACCAAACCAATTTTATGGCCTTCATGTTCGTCCAGATCTGAAGGTTGGACAGATTGCGACCAATACCCATACGCTCTTTGCAGGGACCTGTGAGGTGAAGATTCGTTTCAAAGGAAAAGGAGGACACGCAGCTTTTCCGCATGAAGCCAATGACGCCTTGGTGGCTGCTAGTTACTTTGTGACCCAAGTACAGTCAGTTGTCAGCCGCAATGTTAATCCCATCGAGGGAGCGGTGGTGACCTTTGGCCTTTTTCAAGCTGGAACAACCAACAATGTCATTACAGACACAGCATTTTTACATGGAACCATTCGCGCCTTGACTCAGGACATGAGCCTCTTGGTACAAAAAAGAGTCAAGACAGTCGCAGAAGGTGTTGCAGCAGCCTTTGATATGGAAGTCGAAGTGGAACTCAAGCAAGGGGGCTACCTCCCTGTTGAGAACAATCCAGCCTTGGCGCGTGAACTGATGGACTTTTTTGAAGAGAAAGACGGGATTGAGTTGATTGATATCGAGCCTGCTATGACTGGTGAGGACTTTGGTTATCTCCTTTCGAAGGTAGATGGCGTTATGTTCTGGCTAGGTATCGATAGTCCCTACGCCCTTCATCACCCTCAGATGAGTCCTAAGGAAGAAGCCTTAGCCATTGGGGTAGATGCGGTCTCTAGTTTCTTGAAAAAGAAGGCAGCAGAGTAGAGGAATTGTCTATGAAAGCAGAACTACGCAAGAAAATTTTGCAAGAAATGAAGGCTCTATCTCAGGAGCAAAAACAGGCTATGGATCGAGCTTTAACCGAGCGTTTCTTACAACACCCTTTTTACCAAGAAGCCAAGGTCATCGCAACCTATCTCTCTTTCCCTCATGAATTTCAAACGCAAGAACTGATTGAGCAGGCGCTGAAGGACAGCAAAAAGGTTCTGATACCCAAAACCTATCCCAAGGGGCGCATGGAATTTGTGGTCTATGATCCGCAGCAGTTGGTAAAAACTTCCTTTGGTTTACTGGAACCGCAAGGAGACTTGGAAGTGGTGGACCCGTCTCAGATTGATTTGATTCATGTTCCAGGCTTGGCTTTTACGAAAGAGGGCTATCGGATCGGATATGGTGGAGGATACTACGACCGCTATCTGGAACATTTTGCTGGACATACCATGAGTACAATCTATCCTTGTCAGGTTCAGGAGTTTAACTTGGAAGACCATGATATTCCCGTCCAGGAGGTGCTAATCTATGAAGGAAATCTTTGATAAACGTTATCCTGTGACTAGTTTTTTTCTCCTAGTGACTGGCTTTGTATTTCTACTGATGCTGATTACTACGGGTATCAACTTTGATCGAGCAAAAACTCTTTTTCAGTTTGGAGCCATGTATGGACCGATCATTCGCCTGTTCCCCGAGCAGATTTGGCGCCTTTTTTCGGCTATATTTGTGCATATCGGTTGGGAGCATTTCATTGTCAATATGATTTCACTCTACTTTCTTGGACGACAGGTGGAGGAGATTTTCGGCTCCAGACAGTTCTTTTTTCTCTATCTCTTATCAGGAATGATGGGCAATCTCTTTGTTTTTGCTTTCACACCGAAAGTCCTAGCAGCAGGCGCTTCCACTTCTCTCTATGGATTATTTGCTGCGATTATCGTTTTGCGCTATGCGACTCGCAGCCCCTATATCCAGCAGTTAGGGCAATCCTACCTGACACTTTTCGTGATAAATATCATTGGAAGTGTTATGATTCCAGGAATCAGCCTAGCTGGGCATATCGGAGGTGCAGTAGGCGGTGCTTTTCTAGCGGTTATTTTTCCAGTCAAATGGGAAAAAAGAATGTATAGCACCAGCCAGCGAATCGGAGCAACTGTGCTTTTTATCGCACTAGCCGTTTTCCTTTGCTATAGGGGAATGAGCTATGTGTAGGGATGGAATAGTTAAATGCAAGCACCGATTCGGTTGCTAATAAGTCATCTGCAAAGATGGCTTTTTTTATTGCAAGCTTCAACAAAAAAGCCCTTAATTAAGAGCTTTGTTTTTCTTCTATTTCCCCTCAGCTAACTCTTTCCCAAGTTGGATGAGGTAGTCTTTCAAATCATCCTTGACTTGTGGGTGTTTGAGAGCGTAGTCGATAGATGTTTTCATAAAGCCAAACTTGTCTCCGACATCATAACGAGCTCCCTTGAACTCACGAGCAAATACACGTTGTGTTTTATTGAGGGTGTCGATTGCATCTGTCAGTTGAATTTCATTTCCTGCACCTGGAGCTTGGTTTTCGAGGATTTGGAAAATTTCAGGTGTGAGGAGGTAGCGTCCGATGATAGCGAGATCGCTAGGAGCGTCCTCTGGCGCAGGTTTTTCAACGAAGGTTTCAACGCTGTAAAGACCGTCTTTTCCTTCGCCTTGTGGATCAATAACTCCATAGGCAGATACCTCATCGTGAGGGACTGGCATGACAGCAATAGTAGACGCGTGGGTATGTTCATAGTCATCCATGAGTTGTTTGGTGAGCGGAACAGCCTTTTCATTAGTGATATCCATCAAGTCATCCCCAAGCATCACGACAAAAGGTTCATTTCCGACGAAAGCTTTGGCTTGCAAAACAGCATCTCCGAGACCGCGTGGATGAGTTTGGCGGATAAAATGCAGACGCATGCCAGTTGTTTCATCAACTAGCTTCAAAAGATCTGTTTTCCCTTTTTCTTTGAGGTTGTATTCCAATTCGAAGTTTGAGTCAAAGTGGTCCTCGATGGAACGTTTTGACTTACCTGTAACAACCAAGATATCTTCGATTCCAGATTTGAGGGCTTCTTCAACGATAAACTGGATAGTAGGTTTGTCTACGATTGGCAACATTTCCTTGGCCAAGGCTTTAGTTGCAGGGAGGAAACGAGTTCCCAATCCAGCGGCAGGGATGACTGCTTTTCTGACTTTTTGTTTCATAATGTTCCTTTCTATAAGGGTCTAAGACCATTCGTTTTCTGCTTTAAATTCGTTGTTCATGATGTCAGTGATTGCTTCTTTGATATTGACACCTTCATAGATAACTCGGTAAATGGCTTGTGTGATTGGCATGTAGACACCCAATTCCTGAGCCAGTTCGTAAGCTGCTCGAGTCGTTGAAATTCCTTCAATGACCATGCCCATGTTGGCTTCGATGTCTGCGAGAGATTCTCCACGACCGAGGGCATCACCGGCTCTCCAGTTACGAGAGTGGACAGATGTCCCTGTTACGATCAAATCCCCAACTCCAGAAAGACCGCTATAAGTCAGAGGATTAGCTCCAAGAGCGACCCCTAGACGGGTGATTTCTGCCAAGCCACGTGCGATGATGGCCGCCTTGGCATTGTCGCCAAACCCTAGACCATGTAATGCACCCGCCCCAACTGCGATGATATTTTTGAGAGCACCAGCGGTTTCAACCCCGATAACATCTGTATTGGTATAGAGTCGGAAGTAGTGATTGCTAAAGAGATTTTGAACGTACTGAGCAATTTCAAGGTCTTTAGAGGCTGCAGTGATCAAGGTAATGTCGCGTACAATGGTTTCCTCAGCGTGGCTAGGACCTGAAACAACGACGACTTCACTACGAAGGTCAGTTGGAATTTCCTCTTCAAGAATAGTTGACAGACGTTTGTGACTATCTGGTTCCAAGCCTTTGGAGGCATGCATGATGACAACCTTGTGATCGAGTACCTTTGCTACTTGTTGGGCAACCAGTCTCGTTACTTTTGTTGGGACAACAAATAAAACAGCATCCACATCCTTTAATGTTTCTTCCAAGTCATGGTAGGCCTTGATGTTTTCGTCGAGTAGGATGTCTTTAAAGTAGCGTTTATTTGTATGCTGGCTATTGATTTCATCGATTTGGTCAGGAATATTTCCCCAAATGCGAACCTCGTGTCCATTGTCGTTTAGAACCTGCGAAAGGGCAGTTCCCCAAGAGCCAGGACCCAAGACAGCGATGGTTTGTTTCTTCATCTTCTCCTCCTTTTAAGAGTTCTTCTTTTCATTTTACCATAAAAAGCCTTTTCATGCATTACTTGCGAGTGAAAGCGCACTAATTTATGATAAGAAAACGCCTTTGACAAGATTCCTCTTTTTTGCTAGAATAGCATCAACATGAAAGAATGAGAGGAGCTGGCGAATTTCGTCACTCCCTTTTGTCTATCTGATTAGGAGGAAGTATGCTGATTGAAAAAATTAAAGCCTATAAATGGCAAGCCTTGGCATCCTTTGTGATGACAGGCTTGATGGTTGCGAGCTCGCTCTTGCAACCTCGCTATTTGCAGGAGGTTTTAGATGCTCTACTGGCTGGTCAACATGAGGCTATTTATAGTATTGGGGCATGGTTGATAGGAGTAGCCCTCGTGGGTCTGGTTGCAGGTGGTGTCAATGTTATTCTTGCAGCCTATATCGCTCAGGGAGTATCTTCGGACCTTCGTGAAGATGCTTTTCGTAAGATCCAAACCTTTTCTTATGCCAACATTGAGCGGTTTAATGCTGGGAATCTGGTTGTCCGCATGACCAATGATATCAACCAAATTCAGAACATGGTGATGATGGTTTTCCAAATCCTTTTCCGTCTTCCTTTGCTTTTTATTGGTTCCTTTATCTTAGCGGTTCACACCCTGCCTTCGCTTTGGTGGGTAATTGTCCTTATGGTAGTGCTGATTTTTGCGCTTACAGGTATCATGATGGGGATGATGGGGCCGCGCTTCGCCAAGTTTCAAACCCTTCTTGAACGAATTAATGCCATCGCCAAGGAAAATCTACGTGGTGTGCGTGTGGTCAAATCCTTTGTGCAGGAAAAAGAGCAATTTGACAAGTTTACTGAGGTCTCAGATGAGCTTCTGGGACAAAATATTTATATTGGCTATGCCTTTTCAGTAGTGGAACCTTTTATGATGCTCATTGGGTACGGAGCGGTTTTCCTCTCCATCTGGTTGGTTGCGGGAATGGCTCAGTCGGATCCGTCAGTCGTTGGTTCTATTGCTTCCTTTGTTAACTATCTCAGTCAGATTATCTTTACAATCGTCATGGTTGGATTCTTAGGGAATTCTGTCAGTCGGGCTATGATTTCGATGATGCGTATCCGTGAGGTTCTAGATACCGAGCCAGCGATGACTTTTAAGGATCTTCCAGATGAGGATCTAGAAGGAAGTCTCTCTTTTGAAAATGTGACCTTCACTTATCCTACCGATGAAGAGCCCATGCTTAAGAATGTAAGCTTTGAAGTTGCACCAGGTCAGATGGTCGGTGTGGTGGGGGCGACTGGGGCAGGTAAGTCCACCCTTGCCCAGCTAATTCCACGACTTTTTGATCCACAGGAGGGTTCTATCAAGATTGGTGGCAAGGACATTCGAGATGTCAGCGAGGGAACCTTGCGTAAAACGGTCTCCATCGTCTTGCAAAGAGCCATTCTCTTTAGTGGGACCATTGCAGATAATCTCCGTCAAGGAAAAGGCAATGCCAGCGTATCCGAACTTGAACGTGCGGCGCGGATTGCCCAAGCCAGTGAATTTATCGGACGCATGGAAAACAAATTTGAGAGTCAGGTCGAAGAACGGGGCACCAACTTCTCTGGTGGACAAAAGCAACGGATGTCCATTGCTCGTGGGATTGTCAGCAATCCTCGTATCCTGATTTTTGACGATTCGACTTCAGCATTGGATGCTAAGTCAGAGAGACTCGTTCAGGAGGCTTTGAACAAAGACCTGAAAGGGACAACAACGATTATCATCGCTCAAAAAATCAGTTCAGTCGTCCATGCGGACAAGATTTTGGTCTTGGACCAAGGGCGCTTGATTGGAGAAGGACGGCATGCAGACTTGGTAGCTAACAATGCCATCTACCGCGAAATCTACGAAACACAGAAGGGAAAGGAGGAATAAAATGAAAACTGTTCGATTTTTCTGGAATTATTTTAAAGTTTACAAGCTCTCCTTTGTCATTGTGATTCTGATGGTTGCGATTGCGACGATTGCCCAAGCCCTCTTTCCTGTTTTTTCAGGTCAAGCAGTGACGGAGCTCGCTAATCTGGTTCTAGCTTATCAAAACGGGACTTCCGAACTAGCCTGGCAAAGTTTGTCAGCTCTGATGCTGAATCTAGCGCTGGTTGTGCTGGTTTTGGTAGTGTCCAGTTTGATTTATATGGCCTTGATGACTCGTGTGATTGCCGAGTCGACAAATGAGATGCGTAAGGGTCTTTTTGGCAAACTTTCACGTTTGACGGTTTCTTTCTTTGACCGCCACCAGGATGGTGACATCCTCTCTCGCTTCACTAGTGACTTAGACAATATCCTTCAAGCCTTCAATGAAAGTCTAGTTCAGGTTATGAGCAATATTGCTCTTTACATCGGTTTAATTTTTGTCATGTTTTCAAGAAATGTGACACTAGCCCTGATAACAGTAGCCAGCACCCCAGTGGCCTTTCTCATGTTGGTCTTCATCGTGAAAATGGCCCGCAAGTACACCAATCTCCAGCAAAAAGAGGTTGGGAAACTCAACGCCTACATGGACGAGAGTATTTCTGGACAGAAAGCTGTTATCGTACAAGGAATTCAAGACGACATCGTAGCAGGCTTTGTGGAGCGAAATGAGCGCGTGCGCAAGGCAACCTTCAAAGGAAGAATGTTCTCAGGCATCCTCTTTCCTGTTATGAATGGGATGAGCTTGGTCAATACGGCCATCGTTATTTTTGCAGGTTCTGCGGTCTTGCTGAACGATCCAAGTATCGAAACAACGACAGCCCTAGGTTTGATTGTCATGTTTACCCAATTTTCTCAGCAGTACTACCAGCCGATTATTCAGGTGGCTGCTAGCTGGGGAAGTCTCCAGTTGGCCTTTACGGGAGCCGATCGTATCCAAGAAATGTTCGATGCAGAAGAAGAGATTCGCCCGCAAAATGCACCAGCCTTCACGGAATTGCGAGAAGGTGTTGAAATCAGTCATATTGATTTCTCTTATGTGCCAGACAAGCCGATTTTAAAAGATGTCAGCATTTCAGCTCCTAAGGGGCAGATGATAGCAGTTGTCGGTCCGACTGGTTCAGGGAAAACGACCATCATGAACCTCATCAATCGTTTCTACGATGTGGATGCAGGTAGCATTTCCTTTGATGGCAAAGACATCCGTGATTACGACTTGGATAGTCTGCGGAGTAAGGTCGGGATTGTCTTGCAGGATTCGGTCTTGTTTAGCGGAACGATTCGGGACAATATCCGCTTCGGTGTGCCAGATGCTAGCCAGGAAATGGTCGAAGCAGCTGCTAAGGCAACTCATATTCATGACTATATCGAAAGCTTGCCTGATAAGTATGATACCCTTATTGATGATGAGCAAAACATCTTCTCAACTGGTCAGAAACAATTGATTTCCATTGCTCGAACCTTGATGACAGATCCTCAAGTCCTAATCTTAGATGAAGCGACTTCCAATGTGGATACCGTAACAGAAAGCAAGATTCAGCATGCTATGGAGGCAGTAGTAGCAGGTCGAACCAGTTTCGTCATTGCCCATCGTCTCAAGACCATCCTCAATGCCGATCAGATTATTGTCCTCAAAGATGGAGAGGTCATTGAACGTGGAAATCATCACGAGTTGCTCAAACTCGGCGGCTTCTACTCAGAACTGTATCACAACCAATTTGTCTTCGAATAAAAAAGAAGTTGTCCTCTTGGGCAGCTTTTTCTTGTCCATAAAAAATACTTATCACGGTCTTTAAAAAAACATATTAGACAGGAAAGGGTTGGAGTGATAAGATAAGACTGTCGCAAGAAAATCGAAAGGAGACACATCATGGCTAGAACGGTTGTAGGGGTTGCTGCAAATCTATGTCCTGTAGATGCAGAAGGGAAAAACATTCACTCATCTGTATCCTGTAAATTTGCAGAGAGCATTCGTCAAGTCGGAGGTCTCCCTTTAGTGATTCCTGTAGGAGATGAGTCTATTGTTCGCGATTATGTGGAAATGATCGACAAACTCATCTTGACAGGTGGGCAAAATGTCCATCCTCAGTTTTATGGAGAGAAAAAGACCATTGAGAGCGACGATTACAATCTAGTCCGTGATGAATTTGAATTGGCACTCTTGAGAGAAGCACTTCATCAGAATAAGCCCATTTTGGCAATCTGCCGTGGGGTTCAGCTGGTCAATGTTGCTTTTGGTGGCACTCTTCACCAAGAAATTGAAGGTCACTGGCAAGGTTTGCCTTTTGGAACCTCTCATTCTATTGAGACAGTAGAAGGAAGCGTGGTGGCTAAGTTGTTCGGAAAAGAAAGTCAGGTCAACTCAGTCCATCGTCAAAGTATTAAAGATCTGGCGCCTAATTTCCGTGTGACAGCGGTGGACCCTCGAGATCAGACAGTGGAAGCGATTGAGTCTATCGACGAGCATCGCATTATCGGTTTACAGTGGCACCCAGAGTTTCTGGTCAATGAAGAAGACGGTAATTTAGAATTATTTGAGTATTTATTAAATGAATTGTAACGGTTAGAGACTCTAGCCGTTTTTATTCGTTCTTTCAGATTTTTTGTATTTTAGCATTATTACGCAAACGTTTGAATTCTGATAAAAATTGGGCAAATTCAATAAAAAAGCTTGAAAAAATCGAAGGTAAGCGTTATGATAGAAAAGAAGAAATTTTGGAGGAATATCATGTCACATATTAAATTTGATTATTCAAAAGTTTTAGACAAATTTGTTGCCCCACATGAAGTGGAATACATGCAAGCACAAGTAACAGCTGCAGACGAATTGATCCGTAAAGGAACTGGTGCTGGTAGCGACTTTTTGGGTTGGTTGGACCTTCCTGAAAACTACGACCGCGAAGAATTCGACCGTATCTTGAAAGCTGCTGAGCAAATCAAATCAGACAGCGATGTTTTGGTTGTGATCGGTATCGGTGGATCTTACCTCGGTGCTAAAGCGGCCATCGACTTCTTGAACCACCACTTTGCTAACTTGCAAACAAAAGAAGAACGCAAAGCTCCACAAATCCTTTACGCAGGGAATTCAATCTCATCTACTTACCTTGCTGACTTGGTAGAGTACGTTGCAGACAAAGACTTCTCAGTAAACGTGATTTCTAAATCAGGTACAACAACAGAACCAGCGATTGCTTTCCGCGTCTTCAAAGAACTCTTGGTTAAGAAATACGGTCAAGAAGAAGCTAACAAACGTATCTACGCTACAACTGACCGCCAAAAAGGTGCTGTGAAAGTTGAAGCAGATGCTAACGGTTGGGAAACATTTGTGGTTCCAGATGACATCGGTGGACGTTTCTCAGTATTGACAGCAGTTGGTTTGCTTCCAATCGCTGCATCAGGAGCTGATATCAAAGCCCTCATGGAGGGTGCTAACGCAGCTCGTAAAGACTACACTTCAGACAAGATTGCTGAAAATGAAGCCTACCAATACGCAGCTGTTCGTAACATCCTTTACCGTAAAGGCTATGCAACTGAAATCTTGGTAAACTACGAGCCATCACTTCAATACTTCTCAGAATGGTGGAAACAATTGGCTGGTGAATCAGAAGGAAAAGACCAAAAAGGGATCTACCCAACTTCAGCAAACTTCTCAACTGACTTGCACTCATTGGGTCAATTTATCCAAGAAGGAACTCGTATCATGTTTGAAACAGTTGTCCGTGTTGACAAACCGCGCAAAAACGTGATCATTCCTACTTTGGAAGAAGACCTTGACGGACTTGGTTACCTTCAAGGAAAAGACGTTGACTTTGTAAACAAAAAAGCGACTGACGGTGTTCTTCTTGCCCACACTGACGGTGATGTACCAAACATGTACGTGACTCTTCCTGAGCAAGATGCCTTCACTCTTGGTTACACTATCTACTTCTTCGAATTGGCAATTGCCCTTTCAGGTTACTTGAATGCCATTAACCCATTTGACCAACCAGGTGTTGAAGCCTACAAACGTAACATGTTTGCCCTTCTTGGAAAACCAGGATTTGAAGAATTGAGCAAAGAGCTTAACGCACGTCTATAATAGAAGAAAAGAGTGGCTTGTCCACTCTTTTTACTCTCTTTATTCGTAGACATTGGACTCAGGCGAGACTTATGATATAATATAGAAAGCAAAAAGGCAGACGCCTAGAGACTTTATAGGAGAAACTATGTCAAAAGATATCCGCGTACGCTACGCACCAAGTCCAACAGGACTACTACACATCGGAAATGCCCGTACAGCATTGTTTAACTACCTTTACGCACGCCATTATGGTGGAACTTTTATCATCCGTATCGAAGATACTGACCGTAAACGCCATGTTGAGGATGGGGAACGTTCTCAGCTTGAAAACCTTCGCTGGTTGAGTATGGACTGGGATGAAAGCCCAGAAACTCATGAAAACTACCGCCAATCAGAGCGGTTGGAACTCTATCAAAAATACATCGACCAATTGCTAGCTGAAGGAAAAGCCTACAAATCTTACGTCACAGAAGAAGAGTTGGCAGCTGAACGCGAACGTCAAGAAGCAGCTGGTGAAACGCCACGTTACATCAATGAATACCTTGGTATGAGCGAAGAAGAAAAAGTGGCTTACATCGCAGAACGTGAAGCGGCTGGGATCATCCCAACTGTTCGCTTGGCGGTTAATGAGTCTGGTATCTACAAATGGTATGATATGGTCAAAGGTGATATCGAGTTTGAAGGTGGCAACATCGGTGGCGACTGGGTAATCCAAAAGAAAGACGGTTACCCAACTTACAACTTTGCAGTTGTTATTGATGACCACGATATGCAAATCTCTCACGTTATCCGCGGTGATGACCATATTGCTAATACTCCAAAACAACTTATGGTTTATGAAGCACTTGGTTGGGAAGCTCCAGAGTTCGGTCACATGACCTTGATTATCAACTCTGAAACGGGTAAAAAATTGTCTAAACGTGACACCAATACCCTTCAGTTTATTGAAGACTACCGTAAGAAAGGCTATCTTCCAGAAGCTGTCTTTAACTTTATCGCCCTTCTTGGTTGGAATCCAGGTGGGGAAGACGAAATCTTCTCTCGTGAGGAATTGATTAAACTCTTTGATGAAAACCGCCTCAGCAAGTCTCCTGCAGCCTTCGATCAGAAGAAACTAGACTGGATGAGCAATGACTACATCAAGAGAGCTGATCTTGCGACAATCTTTGAAATGGCTAAACCTTACTTAGAAGAAGCAGGGCGTTTGACTGACAAATCTGAAAAAATGGTAGAACTCTACAAGCCACAAATGAAGTCAGTGGATGAAATCGTTCCACTGACAGATCTTTTCTTCTCAGATTTCCCAGAGTTGACAGGCGCTGAGCGCGAGGTCATGGCAGGAGAAACCGTTCCGGTTGTTCTAGAAGCCTTCAAAGCGAAACTAGAAGCAATGACAGATGAAGAATTTGTGACAGAGAATATCTTCCCACAAATCAAAGCAGTTCAAAAAGAAACAGGTATCAAGGGTAAAAATCTCTTCATGCCGATTCGTATTGCTGTATCAGGGGAAATGCATGGTCCAGAATTGCCAGACACCATTTACCTGTTAGGCCGCGAAAAATCTATCCAGCATATCGAGAACATGCTGAAAGAGATTTCTAAATAAAAAGGACTTCCGATGGATACATGGCAAAAGATGTACGAAGAAGCACGAATACTATACAATCCCCATGAAGTTTCTGACTTTGTTTATGCTAACCATGTCGTTGCCGCGGTAGAAGCGGAAGATGGTCAGATATTCACAGGATTTTGTATGGAGGGCACTTGTGGCGTTTTTCATCTCTGTGCAGAACGAGCAGCTCTCTTCAATATGTATCAATTTTCAGGACAAACTAAAGTTAAGAAAATCCTCGCCTTTCGAGATAAACCTCCCTACGGCGAAGGATCAGGTATGCCCTGTGGCGCATGCAGAGAATTTCTCTTAGAATTGAATGCTGAAAATAAAGAAGCAGAGTTCATGATGGACTACGAAACAAGAAAAACAATCAAAGTCGCCAAATTGATCCCGTACTGGTGGGGAGAGGAACGCGCGACTAATTGGCAAACAAAATAGAGAGAGTCAGTTAAACTGGCTCTTTTCTATTATCATAGAAAAATTTGTATAGGAGATTAAAAAAGCCCTTGACAAAGAGGAAAAAGTAGGTATAATAGAAAGAGTTGAAAAGCTCAAGGTCCGTTGGTCAAGGGGTTAAGACACCGCCTTTTCACGGC
>CAJNCQ010000014.1:0-12557 GCA_905221265.1 bacterium
TATCCATAGCAACTCCAAAGCTGTGAAGTACCAAAATGCTCTCGCAAAACAACTTGCCGAGTCTAAGTATAGTGGGAAGGTAGTCTCAGAACAGCAAAAAGAAATTTCTGTATCAAAAATTAGTGAAACTTTTGGTTTAACTCCTCCTGAAGCAAAAGATGTTTTAGATTATATTAAGTCAATGGGAGAAGCTATCATTACCTATCGAGGAGCAAATATTTTTCTTAATGGTATAAAAATAACAATGGATAGCCAAGGAAGAATGAGATGGGGCAATAAGTTTATTTTCAAATCTTCTACTAACAATTTATACAGGCATGGTCGCAATTTCCAAAATGCTTCAGGAATTGATCTAGAAAATTACCACTATTCAGGTAATTTGCAAGGTGTTGCTCGTATGAAAGAAATGGGTAAAGCAGGATGGAGCGGTTTCAAAGAGTCTGTTAATCCACTAAATGATTTTAAAGGGTGGAAAGAAGTAGGGAAAGTTGGTAAGGCATTTAAATTAGCTGGAGGAATTTTAACAGCTATAAATATCTATAATAATTTTAGGGAGAATGTGGATATGTCTGATGGTATCTCGGCCAAAGAAGCGCGGGACTTTACGATTGATTCAGCCGTTGATATTGGATCAGGTGCTGCAGCTGCTGGATTGGGTGCTGCCATTGGTTCGGCCTTCTTACCTCCGTTAGGAACAGTAATAGGAGCGGGTGCAGGAATTGCTATCAATTATGCTCTTAATCATGTTAAGTTACCATTTGTTGGTAAGAGTGTAGTTGATACGATAAAAGATTTTGGGAAGGGTATAGGAGATAGTATAGGAAATAGTATAGGTAATGTAGTAAGTTCTATGTTTGGAGGTTAATATGGGAAAAAATACAGTGAAAGAAGTTGAAGAATTAAATAAAGCATATTTTAAAAGCTTAGCGAATACTCGCGCATCTGCAAGTATGATGTTTATTTCGTTTACAGGAGCCTTCGCTTCGGCATTGTTTCTGCTTTTCCAATATTTTTATTTTGTTAAAGGCTACGGAATAAATCCTTTGGAAAATTACTTTTTTGATTTTGTTTTGATTTATGTTATTTATCTTGTCGTGGCAACCTTTATTCCGCTAGGAATGACATTTATTTATCGTAGACAGATTTTATCAACCATATTATTACTTTTATCTTATATAGGTATTTTTTTATCCTTGATACTTATATCTTATATTATTCTTGTTTATTCAGGGACTAATTTGCAAGAATATAACGAACGTTCATTATACACCATTCCTTTTTTGTTAATCTGTACAGTTGTTGGTTTTGTTTATCACTATTTTTGGCTAAAAAGAGAGTTAAAAAAAGGTTTTTCCACCAATAGAACAATGGGTAATTATTTTGCGAAATCTAGTGCCCACAATAATAATTCTCTTCTCATTATTTTTACAGTTTCCATGCTAGGCGGTGTTCTTTCTGGTAAGTTTGCGCTAGTTTTAGGAATTCTTACAGCGGTACTTTTTAGTTATGGCTTCTCCCAACTCATCACAGAAGTTGCCTATCTTTTATATCTAAAAACTCAAAGCAAGGAGTATTGGGAGGATGTACCTAAGAAAAAAGAGACTTTTCGAAATTTATTTAAGGATTTCAGTTTGAAGAAAGCAAAGATTAGAATTTTCCTTGAGATTTTGTTTTGTTCAATATTCCTAGGTATTATGTATAATATAGGCTATTTTAGTCCTAGTTCATACACCCCCCTTTGGCTTATTTGGTTTGGGAGAATATTTATAATTTTGATAGGATTGGATATTTTGGGGAGCTTTATTCTATCTATGATGAAAAGATTAAAAACTGGATTCAAAAAAGGAAAGAAAAAACAGTGAAAGAAATTGATGAATTAAATAAAGCATATTTTAAAAGTTTAGCGAATACTCGCGCATCTGCAAGTATGCTGGTTATTTCATGGACAGGAGTATTTATATTAGCACTAGAAATTTTCGCTTTTTATTACTATTTTGACACAGTCGCTATAATAAATCCATTTATGAATTGGTTCTTTGATTTACTCTTGATTTCTTGTTTCTACCTTATTATTGCATTTTTCATTCCATTAGTTGGTTTCTTTGTATATAAGAAGCAAATTTTGTCAACAATTTTTCTGCTACTAGTCTATATGGTCATATACTTTTCTCTGCAGTTGATGATGCTTTTACTTATAGTGACTTCTATTTCAACGAAGGAATTCACTATAGGATTCTTTCTATATTCTCCAATTTTTATTCCATTTTTAGTTATTTGTACAATTTTAAGTTTTATTTATCAGTATTTTTGGCTAAAAAGAGAGTTAAAAAAAGGTTTTTCTATCAATAGAACAATGGGTAATTATTTTGCAAAATCCAGTGCTTATAGTAAGAACTCTCTCCTTATTATTTTTATAGTTTCTATGCTAGGCGGTCTTCTTTCAGGTAAATTGATACTTATTTTTGGAATTCTTGGAGCTCTTCTTTTCAGCTATGCATTTTCTCAATTGATTACAGAAGTTGCCTACCTTTTATACCTAAAAATTCAGAGCAAGGAGTATTGGGAAGATGTGCCTACGAAAAAAGAGACTTTTCGAGATTTATTTAAGGGTTTCAGTTTAAAGAAAGCAAAAATTCGTATCCCACTTGAGATGGTAGCTTTTGCAATATTATTAGGGATTATTAATTATAGTGGTTATTCAGATGAGAGCATTAAGCGACCTATTTGGCTGGTCTGGAGTGTCAAATTGTTCATCTATGCAATAGGACTGGATATTTTGGGGAGCTTTATTCTATCTATGATGAAAAGATTAAAAACTGGATTCAAAAAAGGAAAGAAAAAACAGTGAAAGAAGTGGAAGAATTAAATAAAGCATATTTTAAAAGCTTAGCGAATACTCGCGCATCTGCAAGTATGATATTGATTTCATTTACAGGAGCAGTCATCTTTGGAGTAGAGCTATACCTAATTGATTTTGGTCTGCAAAAGTCATCGAACATATTTTTTAATTTTATTTTATTATATTCGGTCTATCTTATAGTGGCAACTGTGATTCCACTAGGGATGAGTTTTATTTATCGTAAACAAATTTTATCAACTATTTTATTACTATTATCGTATATAGGAATTTTCTTATCGTTAATGCTAACGTGTTATATTTTGTTTACAGTCAATAATAATGGCTTTCAAGAGTTTAATGAATCGTCAATACCAGTCATTTTGTTTTTAGTATTCTCTACAGTTTGTGGCTTTATTTATCAATATTTTTGGTTGATGCGACAACTGAAAATCGGTTTTTCTGCAAGTCGAACGGTGAGAAATTACTTTGCCAAATCTAGTGCCTACAGTCAAGAATCTATTCTCATTATTTTTATGTTAGTATTGTTAACTAGTGCTTTTTTAGGGAAGTTTGCTATGGTTTTAGGTATTACAAGTACACTCCTTTACTGTTATGCTTTCCCCCAATTGATTATTGAAGTAGCCTATCTTTTATATCTTAAAACTCAAAGCAAGGAATATTGGGAAACAGAACCGGACGGAGAGGTCAGTTTTAGAAATTTATTCAGAAATTTATTTAAAGAATTTAGTCTGAAGAAAGCTAAAATTCGCATTCCTCTTGAAATATTTTTTCTTCTTTTTATTATTTACATTGATGGGGGAATTGCCTCCGTCAATGCATTCATTAATCAAACACGTTGGATGCTTTGGCTTATCAGAATATTTATCATCTCAGTAGGGCTGGATATTTTGGGAAGTTTTATTCTTCATGTCATAAAAAAAGTAAATACTAGATTCAAAAAAGGAAAGAAAAAATGAATTTTAAAAAAAGAGAATTAAGCCTTACAAATTTAATTGGTTTTAGATTGGAATTAAATCCCCAAGCTACTTTCTTTGAGCGTTTAATCTCAGATTCTAAGGGGTTTAAACTCCAGATGATACAAAACGGATTTTATGCAGATGGTCCAATATTTTACAGTTACAATCCAATGAAAACTGTTCAAGATGTTCTTGTATTTACAACAGTTGGGAATAAACTTAAGATAAAGGGAGAAAATACTTCGGGTATTTTCTTTCAGGAATCATTAAATTTTACAACCGATTTTTATTATCGCCATTATAATCAAGAAGAGCCAATCCCATATGAAGAAATCGAAAAAGAAATTTCAAAGTTAGGATTTAAATTAGTAAATATTATTCATGTCGTATTGGATCTTTATGGAGACCATGTAATTGACATGTATTGTGAGGTTGAAAAAGATTGATGAAACTACCAGAAAGTGTTGTCAAAGTTAATAAAATTGCGTTTCAAAATGTGGTTAGACAGAGACTATCATTTCATTACAGTGAGATGGAAGAGCATTTGGAACAGTTTATAAAAGGTATTGTAGAAGCGGGCTATCAATTAAAAGGCCCGTTCTTTTACAGTTTGAATAACGTTCCGTTAAATGAAGTAATAGAAATTGAGTTATTTATGCCTATATCCAACGATTTATTTAGTTTAAAAGGTTATAATTTTTCAACTTATTTTGAAATTAGCAATTTACTAAAAACGATTATTAAAGGAGACCTTAAGACTTTGACAGAAATAGAATATGCAAAATTAATAATAGCACTGGAAGAAAATGAATTGGAGATGGTAACCCCTTTTTATCACGTGGTTCCCAAAAACGGCTTAGAATATTTAGAATTATTGGTAGGCTATTCCAAAAATATTTAGGAATGTAACTGAAGGTCGATAACTATGTCAATGCCCTAGATAGCATTGTCGGTCGTTATGATGGACTTGTGAAGCTCTTTCAAGACACGGTGTCAGAGACGGACAACAGTGCCATTATTAAGACAGAATACCTAGAACGCATCAAGCAACGGATGAAAGATCCGATCGAGGGATTAAAGAGCAGTTCCAGTAAGACGAAAAATATCTATGCAGGGATAAGCGATATCCTAACGTTAACGAATCCTAGTTTGGATAGTGTAAATACAAGCTGCAATCAAGCAGTAAAGAGTTTAGATGATACCATAAAGAATATGGAAACTTTTAATCAACTTGTTGGAGATAGTAGCTTTACAGATTTGATAAATGTTCAAAATAAGCAATTAAAGTTTCTCGCCCTTCATTCAAGTACTCCATTTACCGAATACGCGGCAAGAACTTATTATCGTAGTACAAGTTTTAAAAACGATGTTGCAGAATATACTAAGGCCGTGCATAGTGGAGGAAAGAAAGTCGAGTTACAGAATGATTTAGCCAAACGATTAGCTGAGTCTAAGTATAGCGGAGAAAAAGTTAAGAAGCTTCCACCGGGAGTTGTGGTTGATGATGATTTTTCTGATTTAGATATGGGATTTGAAGCTTATGCTGGGAAAACTACTGCAGGTGATACGAATTTAGGCGGAGAAGTTTCGGTACTTAAGGCAGATGTTTCTGCTGGTGTAATCAAATCATTAGCTTCTGCTAAAGAAGGTAAGAAAGATGTCTCAAAAAATAAAAAAAATTCTCAAAAATATGGCATTGGAGCTAAAGCTAAAGCTAAAATTACTGGCGCTGAGGCGGAAGGGCATGCTCGCTGGGGAGATGATAGTAACGATATCCATGCAAAACTTTCTGGCTCTGCATATACAGCTTCGGCAGATGCAAGCGGAGAAATTGGTTTTTTTACTAATAGGGAAGGAAAACTAAAGGGAGGAGTCCAATTAGAGGCGGGAGCTGATGCTTATATTGTAGAAGGAGAAGCTAAAGCTGGATTTAAAATATTTGGTCTTACGATTGATGTAAGTGCTTCTGCCGGAGTGGGTGTTTCTGCTAGGGCAAAAGTGGGAGTAACAACTGAAAAAGCAGAGGCAAAAATGAAACTAGGACCATTTGGCTTGGGCTTATCAATAGGGTGGTAAAACATGGAAATACAATTACAATTACGGGGAAACTCAGAGGGATTAATTCTTCAGTCAAAACTACCTGATGAAGAACATTGGACTGAAAGGATTGAAATCGTTCAAGAAGAGGCAGGATACCGTCTATATGCAACAGATTTAGAAATTCTTGTCTTGAAAGAATCAGAATTCATTTCTCCAAAGAAAAGAATAGTCGCTAGAGGGTTAAATAAGGATTTGATTTATTCTGAAGAAGAAAGATTTGGTCACTTATGGGAACAAGCATACTGGCATGGAGTTTTTCAATCCAATTTAAATAACTATGAAATGACGTGTGTAAGTTCAGGTAGTAAAGGAGATATTCTACCTGTCACAAAAGATGGCATTCCGATTGCCGTTTATGCTGCAAGTAATATTGCCATTGCTGGAAAGAGAAATTTTTCTCTCTATACTGAAAATATTGACGAAATTGATAATTTACTGATGTTGTTTGTAGTTGATTATATTAGGGGATATGACTTTTTAGATATTGATTCTTTATCTGCAAGATATCGTTTCTTTTATCAATTCACTGATCGCTCATCTATAACGCAGGAACATTTAGATATGCTTCCAGAGGCTAGAAGACCTTCCAAGATAGAGGCGTCTATTATTTATTTTTTATCAGCCTTCCTTGTTATAGGTGTAAGCTTGGTATCATTACGACCTTTATTCTTATTTTTAGTAGTACTACTGATACATTTTATTTATAATATAATAAAGAATTGGAGAAATAGAGATGAATAAAAATTGGTTGCCACTGGGAACAACTGTTTTATTAAAGAATGGGACTCAACCTATTATGATTGTCGGGCGTTATCAACAGAATAGTGAAGGGAAAGTTTTTGATTATTCTGGGGTCCTAAACCCTCAAGGGTTTGAAGATTCTCAGTCAATGTATTTGTTTGATGCTGAGAAAATTGATCAGGTGTTATTTAAAGCTCACGTAACAGAGTTTGAGAAAGAGTTTATCACAAGATTAGAAGAGTTCATTTCTAGCGATAAATAGGTCTGGTTTTTATTAACAGCTTGTGAAAACTTTCGTTACTAAAAAAATAAATAATGAAGGAGTAGTATGAGGTGTTTTGATAAACTGAAAAGGACGGCAAGCAAGGTTTTTTTGATTTTGGAGCGGTCAGTCTTCTACTAGGGCTTATGAATCAAAACATTATCTTCTTTAACAAAGAGGATATAGAGGAGGTTCTATTCTTTGGCTATATTGATCGTCGATTTCAAGACTTTTTGAGTCGTTATGATGAGGAAGTTTCAAAAATCACCTATGACCATTTCACCATAGAAGACTTCAAAAAATGACATACAAATCCTAGGATTCTATTCTAGGATTTTCTATATGGTGAGAAAATGTTATAATGAAGATTAGGTAGACTGGTCACTGATGTAATATAAATATCCAGACCTGACAATGGCTTACTCTGCAATTGGAGGTATGGTTGGCATCAGCAATCCTTCTACAGCAGATATCAAAAGCCATAAGGAAGAAGCCCTGCAATCTCTTCGTACAACTGAAAGTCGGATGGAATCATTTAATAGTGAATTGTTGGGGAGCGGCGTGACCACTACCCTCTCCACGATTGCAAGTGGTTTGAGTCGGTCTCGCAAAGCTGTTGGCATGACAGACCCTTATCATAATGTGGAAGCCCTTGCGATTTTTCAGGACACGAAGTTACGGGATCAACAGATCGAGAATTCTAAAACTCTGCACGAAGAACTAATCCATTATATTCGACATTATAATCCAGAAACGGCCTTTGACTTGAGCCAGATGAGTGAACAGGATCTCCAGACTTTGGGTAGAACGATCTCTCTTGCTTCCCATGGGAATGGCGGTAAGAAACCTCAGGAGCTGATTGATTTCTTGAAAGGGAATGAAGTTACGTTTGAGAAGGAGATCACAGTATATGACGATGGTCAGCACTATCTCAAGAGTAAAATCCAGATAAAAGGGCACTTTAAAGGGGAAAGTGCCATCACTTTTAACACTAAATATAAAGATGGTAAGTTAAGTCAAGAAGGAGAGTATAGCGTTGGAGGTTTGAGTACAGATTTTCTAGAGGAAAAGGCCAATTATAAGACGAAGATAGGGCTAAAGGACTATTCTATAACGGGTGAGTTCAGTCTAGCAGACAAAATTAGTTCCAGCTATAGCAAACTTGCACCCAACCTTTCTATTGGCTTTGGCTACAAGAATCGCTCTCTTGAGGTTGGTACCAAGTCAGAGGATGGTTATCGTGTTTCCTATGTTAAAGAACATAACCAGGTCAAACAAGACTATGCGACAGTTAAGACGACTAACGAGACGGGAGTGAGAACGGTGGATCATCTACAAAGGACATTTGACTATGTCGCAGAGCATCCAGTTGAGTCGGTAGCAATAGCTTTTGGTGCAGTTGTTGCTGTAGCCTTTACTGTAGCGGTTGCTCCTTCAGTTATCGCTGCTCTATCTGCTTTTGGAACTCTAAAATTACTAGGAGGGTTAACTAGCATGCTTATTGGAACATCTATTTTTAATAATAAAGGGGAGTAATATATGAAATTAGTTGAAAAAATAGTTAGTAGGGAGACAGAAAACACTCTTTTACAGCTTGATAGGGCTATTCTAATTTGCTCATTGTTAGGCTTGATTGTTGATGTGATGGCAGTGTGTTTAGTATTGCAAAGTAATTTGAAAATATTGGGACTCATATTATTAGTTATTGCCTTTTTAACTCTCGTCTTTGTATTTTATTTAAGATTTGTATCTAGCAAAGTTGTTTATCTAATGTTAAACGATGCTATTAATCTTAAACTCTATGAAGACATGTTCAGGGTTCAATCTGAGAAATCGATTAAGATTTATAGAGCAACGTACCAAGAAATTTTCCATTTTGTTAAGGGACAAGTGACTTATTTGAAAGGAGATTTTCAGGCTGCGAAAGAAAATTTTGAAAAAATTAATTTAAAAAAAGTTTGGAAGAGATTTAGTACAGACATATTCCTAAGATTAACTTATGGTCAATTGTTGGTTTCCATTCATCTTCAAGATGAACCAGCTATCACTTTCTTTGAGGAACAATTGTCCAAGGCACCAGATTCGAAAGATGGGAAAGCTAAACTAATCGCCCAAACTCAAGCCATAAAAGATATTGTGTTCAATAAAGAAGTGAACGACTACTTCGACACTGCCGAACCAGAAAATAAGTTAGCTCGAATCATGTTTTCGTATTACGGCGCTCTCAATGCCCAATTAAAAGGAGATGAAGCTCGTGCCCGTAGTTTGTTTGAAAGCATCGCCCATGAAAATCCAGAGCTTTTCTATGTACAGGAAGCGAAGAAATACTTAGAAGGAGAAAACTGATGTCAGAACGTACTGCTTTACCGATTGGGAGTGTTGTTCGAGTGAGAGAAGGTGTAGAGCCTGTCATGATTATTAATCATTGTCCAGTTACTGAAAAGGACGGCAAGCAAGGTTATTTTGACTTTGGAGCGGTCAGTCTTCCACTAGGGCTTATTAATCAAAACATTATCTTCTTTAACAAAGAGGATATAGATGAAGTTCTATTCTTTGGTTACATCGATCGTAGATTTCAAGACTTTTTGAGTCGTTATGATGAGGAAGTTTCAAAAATCACCTATGACCACTTCACCATAGAAGACTTCAAAAAATGACATACAAATCCTAGAATTTCATTCTAGGATTTTCTATATGGTGAGAAAATGAAACACCTAAAATTTAGTATATAGGTTGGTGCATAAGCAAGTTACGAATTGGTAAGTTTTATTAATAGAATAAAGATTATAAGCCCTCCTTGCCTGACTCTAGTATTCGTGGTATAATAAAGGGATAAATGAGAGAGGTTAGCTATGAAAAAAATAATTATAGGTAGTAGTGTTTTTGTAACTTTGTTGGTTGGTTCAGGAGCAACATTTATTTATTTAAAGAATCAAGAGATTTCTGTAACAAATAAGGTTAACGATCGTAAATTGAATATTGCTCTGGTAAATGAAGATGCTGGAGGCGTATTAAATGGCAACGCCTATAATCTAGGAAATGATTTCACAAATTTATTATCAAAAGAGAATACAAATCAATGGACTGTCATGACTCGTAATGTTGCTGAAAATCGATTTGAAAATGGGTCGGTTGATGTAATTGTTTATATCGAACAACAGTTTTCAGAAAAAATAGCTCAACTGGAAAGTTTTAATCCTGATAGAGCAAAGATAACATATAAAACGAAATCAAATTTAGATCCAGTTAAATCTAAGAATGTTGAGTTACGAGTAGGCGAGTACCTTAATACTATTAACCAAAATGTTATAAAAATGTATTTTTCGAGTGTTATCAACAACCTAGATGATGCTAAAAGAAATGTTGATAATATTGTAAATGAACAATCTGGCACGCATACAAAAATTTCTCAATATATCTATGGCCCGTCAAACGAAGCAAGTCAGTCTATGTTAAGCACTTTGGACTTGGCTTCAAATCTACAGAAAATGAATTCGTCTTATGAAGATTCTCAAAAGGCTTTTTCTGATTCTGTTGTTAGTCTTTTAAATAATACAGGGATAGGCTTAGACAAACAACTTACGGAAGTTAAAACTTATTTTGATTTTCAAAAGGGTATATTTGAGAAGAATGTCTTAACAACCAATAACACATTGAAAGAACAGCATGAAGAAAATTCTAAAATTATAGATGGTTTAAATGATTCGATGCTTAAATCATTGTATCAATTTGGAAATAGTACAGCTGAGGAAAAATCTGAACAAGCTAAACTAGAAGATTTAGTAGTTGATTATCATAAGGTTATTGTTGATTATCAAGGTAAAATAAAAGATAGAAAATCCGAATTTGGACATCTCAAGACAGAATTAGAAGCAGAGAAAAAGAAAATATCACTCTTTTACTTTGGTAAAGAAGATGTTGATTTAAAATCGGACCTTACTTCGGATGCTAAAGCAACACTTGTAGATCAGATTAATAAAAGTTTGATTACTGAAAATCATTTGCCTGAAACTTATCAAACTTTAATTCGTTCAAATCTAACAGATATTAGTATTGAACCAACTGATTACCAAACTTTATTTAGTAAATTGGAGAAACTCAATGTTCTAACAGCTGATCAAGTTAAAGAATATAATGAAAAAATAGATTTACTTAAGAATTATACTAAATTTGATAAGAAGGCTACTTCTATAAGTGGATTACCTGTTTTTGAATTTTTATCGATTGAAAATGATAAGCTCGATAAAGTAACAGAAACGATGGAATTGACAGTTAAATTACCCCAATCTGAGTCTAAAACTGTCGAGGCATCTGTGACAAAACCATCAAGTAGTTCGCCTGAATCATCAACGGTAGTTGAGGCTAGCGGAGTTTCTACCAGTTCTGAAGGGACAAAATATTTATCTCCTAAAGCTAAAGTTTATGTTACAGGAGATGCTACCTTAGTTGGAGGAGAGCAAACTATAACAGATGATAAGCTTTATACTATGACGGTTGAATATACTTTAGAACCACATTATGGGAAAAATGAAATTTCATTTGAAGTACACATTGGTGAAACTACAATTCCTATCAAGAAAACTATTTATCGTAGCGATAAAGAAGAGTCAGATGTTTTAGTGAAAAAAGATTTAAAACATATTCTTGATAAATTAAGCAAAATTGATCGTACAACTGGTATGATTCAAGCAATTTATGGAAGTCCAAGTAGTTCCTCTATTAATTTTTCTGCCTTATCACCAGATTCTGTTTACCATATGTACGGCAATATCAGTCGTGATGATATAGCAACTCAGTTGTCAGAAGATCAAGTTGCTAAGTTTAAAGAGTCAGGTATAGCTTTGTTGGAACAAATTCAAAACTCTTTGGAGTCATTAGAAAAATCAAGTAACACATTGCCTGAATTGGCTGAAGCTGAGTTACCAAATGATTATTTCAAAAATCAAATTACAAACTTAGCTGATTGGTATAACGGTTCGATTAAGGCCTTATCAACTGAGTACGATAAGTGGAAAGAAACGAAAGCGAAACAATTGGAAGTGACGGAGACAGCTTCAGATGCTAATAGTGGAATATTAATAAATGATAGTGAATCATCAAAACGCTTATATAGTTCAATTGAATCATTAGTGTCTACTACCTCTACTGGTTCAAAAGAAACTAGTCAAAATCACGAAGCAGTTGGGACTATGAAGGATCAATTTACTCAATTTGTTGGTCAAGTTCAGACTATTAAAGATAATGTTGATAAGACTATTTCAACTACGAATGATCTGATATCTAATGAAGCAGAAGTTATTCAAGGGAATAGAGACTACGCAGAGTCCTTTAAAACTGTTATGAAGAATATTCGTGATGGTGGAACGACCAATCAAAATGTGATGAATTTTTTATCTAATCCAATTGAAACTAAAAAAGAAACATATGAAGCGCCAATTTCAGTGGATAATAACAGAGTATGGGTTATTTTAGCGATTATTTTATCAGCAATTTCATCAGCAGGAATCACATATTGGTTGACAAAAGAAAAAGGCAAATAATGTAGATAATAACTCTCAAAATGTACTGACCCCAAAAAGTTAGACAAATAATTTAAGCGAAGGATTTAGTTCTGTATTGCATAGGGCTAAGTCCTTTT
>CAJNCQ010000015.1:0-8573 GCA_905221265.1 bacterium
TAGAAAAACTCCAACGGCGCCCCTATCATTGGATGATAATGATAACTAGGCTCGTCATTCATAAAAGCTATATAACAGGCCCTAAAAACATCCGGATGTCCTGATAAGGTCATCGCTACCGCTGTCAATACTTCCTGCTCCTTTTCAGATAGGTTACATCTAGACAAAGCTCGGGCGAATAAAATCATTTGTTCTTCCTTCATGGTAGCACCCCTCCTGATGCAATAGCTCCTGCTGCGATAGCTCCTGCTTCATGCGCGTCATCATCTATCTTATTCTGTCCTGCTTGTTCCATTTTTAGAGCATCTGAGCTGGTAAAATTTTTCAAAGTAACAATAGACTTGTTAAAGTGCTCCAAAACGTCATTAAAAGTGGTAAAAGGGGTAAGATCTGTGCGACTAAACCGCATATCACTTAGTTTACCGATTCCTGTAGTTGATGTAGAAACATCTCTTGTAATAGTGTTCCAACTGGATTGATTTACACCTGTATCTACCATTTCTCTCCCTAATCCTCCATATATTCATAGACACGAGCCTGATGATAATATGATGCTATTGCAGACTGTAGTTCACTTGATTGAGTTTCCAGACTACGTATCTTATCCTCAATAGCAGTTTTATTATTGTTATGGCTATCTCGAAAATTAGTAATATTGGTTCCTAAATTATAAAAATGACCTTCAAAATCTTGCTGACGACTCCCCTTAAAACTAGAGGAATCTAAAGGAAGAATCTGACCTAAAGATCTTGCACGATTATCAATAGACTGTATCTCACTTGCTAAACTACTGCTAGCTTTTCTTAATCTAGATATTTTCCCGTCAACTACACTTTTTTCTCTTTGAGCTTCAGCAGCTTGTCGACGAAATCTAGCCGCAATTTGTTTATAATACGACCCCATTTCCCTTCTCCTTTTTATAAACTGTACTTCATTTTAGCATATTTTGCTTAGAATCAACAACCTATATACATATCCTTTTGATTAAACTTACTCCCTTTGAATCAATCCCCAAAAGTGAGAACTCCTATAGTTAACTTTTGGGGAAAGGCTCTTATCAAGTTCAAGCGTGAAGGGTTGCTGATGTTATCTTGGTAACTTAATTCTGTAAACTTCTCTTCCAACAAAGAAGTGTGTTTCATCGACTTCTAGAAGAGTTTCTTTGTAATTTGACTTACCTTTAATCATTCCTTGGTCCATAAATCTAGTACCAAATATACCTGCTGGCATATTTGCACGCAATCTCTTACTAAATTCATCAAATTTACTTTCGATATTTTTCTGATAGCCATGGAAAATAAAGTAAACTCCCGCTTTAGAGGCATTTTTGATAATCGTTTCTAACACATTTGCAGAAAGTAACATTTTTTCATTTACGGTATGAATGTCTGGCATGTAAACAAACATCATTTGATTATCGCCACCATGTAGTCTTCGTTCAATTTCACTAACAAGATCTGTTAAAGCTGTACTAAAGTTATTTAACAAGATGATTGAATCAAAACTATCTGGATTTGCAAGACGTCCATCAATATCAAAAAGAATACGTTGAGCTTGCCCATTCAAATTTTCAAATGCCATCAATAACACTGCTTCGAGTAGTTCCGTTTGCTGTGGCGTGTCATCCATAATGACAAAATAGCCATGCTTTTTAGGATTAAAACCTACCACCTTAGTTGTCTCTTTATCATATCCGATTGGGATTTGACCTTGTTTCAGCATCTCTTGAACTGTAGCTGATTGTTTAAATTCATCAAGCGTCACTTCATTTGGCAACATTGGGATTGGTTCTGGGCAAACTCCTGTCCAGCTTCTTGCAATCAACTTGACTTCTTCTTCCAAGTTATATAGGCGCTCAATGTCCCCTTCTCCACTTATCGGGAGATAAACCTGAATGGCATAAGGGATATCTTCTTTCAACTGGGCACGACCAAAAATTTCTTGTTGAATTAAAGCATCGCGTCCGATAATTTCCTTAGAAGCTCCTTCATCAACCAGGTAAAAGGCCAAGCGCGAGGTGATATTACTTGACATACTGATTTTAAGGCTATTTGAGCGGAGTGCTGTCAAAATCACAAAACATCCAAGACTCGCTCCCTCACGTAGGAGGCGGTTAATCATACTTTCAATGGCTTCTTCTAGTGGTGTGTCTTTTATAGTATCAAAGCCGTCAAAAATAGTAAGGATAGCAGGGAGTTTCTCACCTGATTTTTGTTCGTATTGGGAAAGACTTGCTACATTATAGAGGGCAAACTTCTCCTTGCGAATCTTCAACTCTTGGTCAATACGTTTTAAAAACTTAACCAGTTTTTCTTCTTCATCAAACCTTGTCAAATCAACTACATGAGGTAAATCTTTTAGTGGCAAGAGGCCGTTTGTCCCAAAGTCAAATAAATTGATTTGTACTTGCTCTGGAGTATTCAAACGAGCGAGATTTAGCACTAGAGTTTGAAGAGCTAGGGATTTCCCAAAACCAGGTGAACCATAGAAAACTGTATGCCCCATTTTTTCCAAATCAAAGTGATAATCCTTCTGACGTTGCTCTGTCGGAATATCCATTCGAGCAAAGGGAACGGCCAATACTTTTTCGTCGGTCCAGTGAATATCTGTTTGTGGGGATATGATGGCTGTCTCTAGTGGTTCTAACCACGGTTTATCTGGCAGGTTGAGAGGTACAGTCTTGCTCACTCTTGCTATATAGTTTACAACAGCTGAGAGTTCCGTGATTTCTTCCGTCTGATCAGCAGTATAATTTTCATCCTTAGATAGGTCATCAGATAGCAATTCATATTGTCCTAGGTCATTTATCAACCAGATTCGTTCATCAACAACTTCTTGAACTCCCTCTATTTGCGGGGCATAATGTGCACCACTCCAAGCAGACTGGAACAACTCATAGATTTCGTTATTTCCTACTTGTAAGTAGGCACGCCCTGGTTCAGTAATACTCGCTGCATCTGGTGTTTTGATAATTTCATTTGAATCAGACTCATCTGACACTTTCAAAGCTAGTTTGAAACGAGAGTTTGACCATATTTGATCATTCACGACACCTGATGGCTTTTGTGTAGCAAGAATTAGATGGACCCCAAGCGAACGTCCGATACGGGCTGTCGAAACCAGCTCTGTCATAAATTCTGGTTCATGTTCTTTCAATTCAGCAAACTCATCACTAATCAGGAACAGATGAGGTAATGGTTTGTCTGGATAGCCTGATTTGTCAGTAGATTTTTGCCCTTCCTTATATAATTTAGTGTATCCATTAATATGGTTGACACCAAATTGATTAAATAGTCGTTGGCGTTTTTGTAACTCTGCTTTGATAGAAGCTAAGGCACGCGCACTAGCCGCGCCATCTAAGTTAGTAATAGATCCAAGCATATGTGGTAGATCTTTGAAAAGATTCGCCATCCCACCACCCTTGAAGTCAATCGTAAGAAATCCAACATCCTCTGGACTAAAATTTACAGCCATGGATAATATATACGACTGAAGAATCTCCGATTTACCTGAACCAGTAGTTCCTGCTACAAGACCATGCGGTCCATGTGCACGCTCATGTAAGTTGAGTTCCACCTGGTCATCTTTCCCACGCAATCCTAATGGCACTGCTAACGTTTTAAAAGTATCCGCTTTGGACCATCTAGTCGCAACCTGTAACTCTTCAACTTCTCTGACTTGATAGAGTTCCAAAAAAGTAACAGATTTAGGAATCGTGTTCTTCTCTACTTCCATATGTTTTAGATTTGCTAAAGTACGAATAGAATCTTCATAGCAATCCAACAGCGGGTGGGGAATAAAGGTTTGTGCACTATAGGATCCTTCATCATTAATGATTTGACCTAGATTTTGATTCTTATATTCAATCAGAGTTGTGATAGTTTCTGGCAAAAGACGACGCGCCTCTTTCACCCAAATGACTGTTACACCCAACTCTGTCAAATCCTTGGCTAGATACTCATTCAAACTATGGCCAAGTAAATGGGAGTCATCCATAATCGTTAAGACATAATGAGGTTTAAAGCGTGCATCTTTTTCCCCCATTTCACGTTTAATTTGAGAACGTTTTTGAATAATACGGTAAAGCGAATTTAGAACAGCATCACGGCTTCTGGCATCATGAACAAAACCACGAATATTTCGTTCCTGCATATTAAAATGTGGAAGGAAGCGCCACTCAGACCAATCTTTCTCATATCTCAGTTCTTGAACAAGGTTGATAAAATTAACATCTAAGTAGCTATGGAACATTGCCATCTGTAAGAGCATATTATACACAGCTGTCCTAGTTACTTCACTGTTTCCAACAAGACCAACTGTCGCTTCAAAGATATTAACAGTAATTGGAACCTTCTTTTGCAAACTGTAGTCTTGCAAGACTGTTCGAGCAAACTGCGATATTTCATCTTTACTTTGCTCATCAAAATTTGTTTGCAACTCTAGCTGACTTAACTTATCTCCTAATCCTAAGGACACCTGTAAGAAATCTTCATTATAGTCCATCCGCTCATAAATTCTAGAATCATAATCTGCAATCAGTTCAGTAATGGTCGATATTGACGGTTGATTGTAATGTAAAATCTTAGTTTCTTCTTTGTAGTATCTTTCTAAGTCGGATACTTGTTTTAATAAATATGCTTCGTAGTCTTGAATACGATTTTTTTCCTGCTCTTTGGTATCCTTCCTCTCCTCAAAATACTGACTCATAGTTGTCGCTGCAGTCAGGAGACTAAAACCACCCATCCCTAGCATCATTACAGGATTCCCTTTCGTCCAAATTGAACTAAATGCAGTTAAAGTAAACATCCCTAAAGCTGGAACAATTGCTCGAATGAGCGAGTTTTTAGGTGGTTTTATCGGCTGTGGAGGTTGATTGATAATGATTTTCCCACTATGGATAATCGGGTTAACTCTTGGACTCCTTCTATACTCTGGAAAATCCAACGGATATTCATTATTTTTTTCTTGTATCAGAATTTGACTCTTATTCAATTGTGGTTCTTCAAAAAGACATCCAATCTTCCACTGGTTCTTTCTTTTTTCTATAAAATAGTTAGAAACCTTCATTCGGTTTCCCACTTCAAACGGATAAAGCCCTTCCTCTTTGATAAGACGGTTATTTAGATAAACCGGAGATTCCCCAAGTGTAACCTGTACTTGATTATTTGAGAAAAAAAGTTGGTTTGAAATTGACCAACTAATGTCAGCTGATTCTTTCTTGCTACAAATAAATCGTTGTGGCGGAAAAATATAAGTGACAAAAATATCCTCTTCAGGAACCAATAAGGTTACAGTTTCTTTATCAAAGGTAGATTTTCCTCTTTCTAATTCCTTACCATTTCGATAGACTCTTCTGCCTTCTACTGTATACTCGTTAGTACCTACTCTTACCTCTTGTCCTTCAAACAAATCAATTTTTTCCAATTTTTCTTGTTCAATCAACAAGGTATAAAGAGGTTTATGAAGTTCTCCTAATTGGTCTCCCAGTTGATGATCATATTCTAGCTTTTTTGCCTTCATTTATCGCTCACTCTTTTCTTTTGTTTGGTTGTCCTTAGGAGTTGTTGTCTCAGTAGATGCTTTTGTGTCACTACTATTTGTAGTCGCTTCTCCAATCTCAGCAGAAAGTTCTTTTATTTTCTTTTCATATTCTTCAAGTTTCTTTTGTTTTTCAGAACCGTTCATATTGATATCTGCTTTAACTGATTCATATAGATTTGTATAAGCGTGTAAAATCAATTGTGTGTCCCCGATATTTTGTGCCACATCTAGAGCTTTTTCAAATTTTCCACGTCCAAGATAAATCCAATAATAGAAAATTGTATCATCTGTTGATTCTGTAATCGTATTTAAAATAACTTCCTTTTGCTTATCGCTCAAACTATCTAAACGGACATAGCTTGCTGCTAAGATATACTTAGCTTCTTTTGGCAATAATTCTGCACCATAATTTTTTAATGATTCAACTGTTTCAGAATAGTCTTTTCGCATGAAATTTGATTGGGCCATAATGACTGATGATTTTAGGGGGCCGTCTTTAAACATAGACTTATACGTTGCAAAACTTAAAATGACTGTGGTTGTAGCAAGCAAGGCTCCCCCTATTAACAAAGCCTTCCATTTTTTCTTGTTCACCAACAAATTAGCTTTTGAACTCTCTTCTGATAATTTTGCATACTTTTCTGCAATATATTTATTAACATCAGCTACACTCCCTAAGGGAATAATATCCTGTGCTACCTTTTCCTTTATTGCATCAATCCCATGGATGACTAAGTCAAAATCTACCTTAGGTAGTAAAATAGAAATCATTAAAGCTTTATAAGACTCTAAATAGAATTCCGAACTATACTGCTGTGGTGCAAGTAATTTTTCGATTCCATAATGTAACATTTGTACATTACTGCCAAAAACAATGATGTTCTCAGGATGGATATATGGAATTTTATAATCATTTTCAGAATGAACTAATGCCGACATGTTTTGTGCCAAACTAAAACGCTCAAGCTCCGTACTTCTATTTAAAATTTCTTCCTTAACTGTTTTAAAATACTCGGGAATAATATAATTCAAAGAAAGAACTCCATCTTTTTGAACTATTTCTACTGGACAGTATTCTTTAATCAATTCAAGTTGTTCTCTATGATAACCTGATGAAGAAATTTGAACTGATATTTGGTTGTCTTCTCTCACAAATTGTAGTTGATCTGCTTCAAACATTTTTTTCTCCTATGATACATCTTCAATCTCTATATAATCCCCATCACTAACTGGATAAGCAGCCAAGATGTCCGTTGTCTCGATATGAATTTGTTTATTTCTAACTTTGAAACAAAACGAACTATTTAGAGGTAAATTCAACTGTTCTCTAACTTTGGTATCTTTTAATAATTCTTCTAATCTTAACCAAGTAAGAGCTTTTGAAACTCGAATATCTATTTGTTTTGCTCTATACTCTAGAGTTAGCTTTATTTTTCCGTAATCCATGCCATTTCCTTCCTAGATAGACTCCCAACAAAACCATAAACAGCAAGAAAACACTTGTAAATACACTTCCCATCCAATCCTTAAAAATTGAATAGTCACTTTGTTTAAAAGAGGGTTTCTCCTCTACAGTGTATTGATTAAACAATGATGTTTTAACGACAGTAGTTTCTAAACGATAAATAGAATGATTTTCACTATCGGTAAATATAGTCTGCTCTGCCCCCTGTAAAAGTTCTTTTGTTGTTTGAGTTCTCTGATCCACAACCTTTTGGGTACGATTTAAAAATAAATTTGGGGCATATTTGGATTCTATCCTATTTTTGACCGTGTCCTGTGTACTATTTGTAATGATATCTGTATCAAGTTTTAAGCTACCATCGTCTGCATAAACTAGCACAGGAAATACGATACAAAGAATTAATAGGTGCTTTTTAATTTTCTTCATCATGGTATAAAAATAAGCGTCAAGTTTCCCTGACGCTCCTCAAAATCAACTACAAACCAAAGCTTTGTGCATCTTGTTGGTCACGTTCAGCTACTGTTTGAGCATAGTTGTTCAATTGTTGGTTGATGCTCACTAGAAGCTCCTCGAATTTTTGAACATGTGTATACAACTGGTTGTATTGCTCAAGGTAAGCATTAAATGCTTGTCCTTTCCATTGTGATGCCATTTCTCCATTTGTTCGATTAACAGTTTGTACTGCTTGTTCAATTTGATCTTTAGCACTAAGATAAATTGCCGCCTGAGATTGTAACTGTTCTGGAGTTAAACTAATTGCTGACATAAGGATTCTCCTTTTAAATTTTTTCCTACTTTAGTTTATCATATATTTTAGTGTCTGTCTATCAGTTACACACTCGTAATACAAATTTGTACAAAAAAAGTATCTGCAAAAACATTTAGATAGAAAGAAACCTGTATTCAAAGTTTTCATACGCCCTAAAATGTCAAATCAAGTGCACATTTTCCTCATAGAAAACTTCATATTCTCATTTCATAGTATGTTGAATTAAAGTATCAATTATGATTTTCTTATTACTATAAGAAGAAACTAAAATAATTCTGGTATATTTTATCTGAATCATGTGTAATTACGGCCTGTTTTTCAGTATATAATTACTTCTTTAAGATAAGAATATTCTATGGCCAAATTTTGTCTAATTAATTTAGAAATCATTAACAAGGGGGATATTATGGCTGAAAGAATAATACATCAAGCTGATCTTCGAGCTATCGAGAACAACTTGCGCTCTATCCATGAAGGATTGCGAACAATTGGTTTTCATACTTAAGTTTTGTCCCAGCTTTATCCTTTTGATATTCCTTTTGAAGCTCATGAAGTTCTAGTCTCTCATGATTGTAAATACAATATTGAAATTTGTTTTTTGCAAACATAATAATCCTTTCTAGTTATCAACAATTAAATCTTGTTTAAAAAATCTGAAATGTGTAGTTATCTAAAACCAACATCTAATTTTCTTAAACAACACAAAAACGCTCTAGACAATATGAACTGCACCCCAAAAGTTAGACAGAAAAAATCTAACTTTTGGGGTGTTTTTATTATGAAATTGAGTTATGAAGA
>CAJNCQ010000016.1:0-5121 GCA_905221265.1 bacterium
GTGTATCGCAGGGATGAAAAAAGTAAAAAAAGTTTCAAAAAAGTGTTGACATAGGTCAACAGCTGTGATATACTAATATAGTTGTCGCTTGAGAGAGATTGAGTGACAAAGACCTTTGAAAACTGAACAAGACGAACCAATGTGCAGGGCACTATAACTAAGGTTATAGTACTGAACAATGAAAAAACAATAAATCTGTCAGTGACAGAAATGAGTGAGAACTCAAACTTTTAATGAGAGTTTGATCCTGGCTCAGGACGAACGCTGGCGGCGTGCCTAATACATGCAAGTAGAACGCTGAAGAGAGGAGCTTGCTCTTCTTGGATGAGTTGCGAACGGGTGAGTAACGCGTAGGTAACCTGCCTGGTAGCGGGGGATAACTATTGGAAACGATAGCTAATACCGCATAATAGCAGTTATTGCATGATAACTGTTTGAAAGGTGCAATTGCACCACTACCAGATGGACCTGCGTTGTATTAGCTAGTTGGTGGGGTAACGGCTCACCAAGGCGACGATACATAGCCGACCTGAGAGGGTGATCGGCCACACTGGGACTGAGACACGGCCCAGACTCCTACGGGAGGCAGCAGTAGGGAATCTTCGGCAATGGACGGAAGTCTGACCGAGCAACGCCGCGTGAGTGAAGAAGGTTTTCGGATCGTAAAGCTCTGTTGTAAGAGAAGAACGAGTGTGAGAGTGGAAAGTTCACACTGTGACGGTATCTTACCAGAAAGGGACGGCTAACTACGTGCCAGCAGCCGCGGTAATACGTAGGTCCCGAGCGTTGTCCGGATTTATTGGGCGTAAAGCGAGCGCAGGCGGTTAGATAAGTCTGAAGTTAAAGGCTGTGGCTTAACCATAGTACGCTTTGGAAACTGTTTAACTTGAGTGCAAGAGGGGAGAGTGGAATTCCATGTGTAGCGGTGAAATGCGTAGATATATGGAGGAACACCGGTGGCGAAAGCGGCTCTCTGGCTTGTAACTGACGCTGAGGCTCGAAAGCGTGGGGAGCAAACAGGATTAGATACCCTGGTAGTCCACGCCGTAAACGATGAGTGCTAGGTGTTAGACCCTTTCCGGGGTTTAGTGCCGCAGCTAACGCATTAAGCACTCCGCCTGGGGAGTACGACCGCAAGGTTGAAACTCAAAGGAATTGACGGGGGCCCGCACAAGCGGTGGAGCATGTGGTTTAATTCGAAGCAACGCGAAGAACCTTACCAGGTCTTGACATCCCTCTGACCGCTCTAGAGATAGAGTTTTCCTTCGGGACAGAGGTGACAGGTGGTGCATGGTTGTCGTCAGCTCGTGTCGTGAGATGTTGGGTTAAGTCCCGCAACGAGCGCAACCCCTATTGTTAGTTGCCATCATTTAGTTGGGCACTCTAGCGAGACTGCCGGTAATAAACCGGAGGAAGGTGGGGATGACGTCAAATCATCATGCCCCTTATGACCTGGGCTACACACGTGCTACAATGGCTGGTACAACGAGTCGCAAGCCGGTGACGGCAAGCTAATCTCTTAAAGCCAGTCTCAGTTCGGATTGTAGGCTGCAACTCGCCTACATGAAGTCGGAATCGCTAGTAATCGCGGATCAGCACGCCGCGGTGAATACGTTCCCGGGCCTTGTACACACCGCCCGTCACACCACGAGAGTTTGTAACACCCGAAGTCGGTGAGGTAACCATTTGGAGCCAGCCGCCTAAGGTGGGATAGATGATTGGGGTGAAGTCGTAACAAGGTAGCCGTATCGGAAGGTGCGGCTGGATCACCTCCTTTCTAAGGATAAGGAACTGCACATTGGTCTTGTTTAGTCTTGAGAGGTCTTGTGGGGCCTTAGCTCAGCTGGGAGAGCGCCTGCTTTGCACGCAGGAGGTCAGCGGTTCGATCCCGCTAGGCTCCATTGGTGAGAGATCACCAAGTAATGCACATTGAAAATTGAATATCTATATCAAATAGTAACAAGAAAATAAACCGAAAACGCTGTAGTATTAATAAGAGTTTATGACTGAAAGGTCAAAAAATAAGGTTAAGTTAATAAGGGCGCACGGTGGATGCCTTGGCACTAGGAGCCGAAGAAGGACGTGACAAACGACGATATGCCTTGGGTAGCTGTAAGTAAGCGATGATCCAGGGATTTCCGAATGGGGGAACCCAACAGGTACTACCTGTTACCCATATCTGTTAAGGATGTGAGGAGGAAGACGCAGTGAACTGAAACATCTAAGTAGCTGCAGGAAGAGAAAGCAAAAGCGATTGCCTTAGTAGCGGCGAGCGAAACGGCAGGAGGGCAAACCGAAGAGTTTACTCTTCGGGGTTGTAGGACTGCAATGTGGACTCAAAGATTATAGAAGAATGATTTGGGAAGATCAGCCAAAGAGAGTAATAGCCTCGTATTTAAAATAGTCTTTGTACCTAGCAGTATCCTGAGTACGGCGGGACACGAGAAATCCCGTCGGAATCTGGGAGGACCATCTCCCAACCCTAAATACTCCCTAGTGACCGATAGTGAACCAGTACCGTGAGGGAAAGGTGAAAAGCACCCCGGGAGGGGAGTGAAATAGAACCTGAAACCGTGTGCCTACAACAAGTTCGAGCCCGTTAATGGGTGAGAGCGTGCCTTTTGTAGAATGAACCGGCGAGTTACGATATGATGCGAGGTTAAGTTGAAGAGACGGAGCCGCAGGGAAACCGAGTCTGAATAGGGCGCATTAGTATCATGTCGTAGACCCGAAACCATGTGACCTACCCATGAGCAGGTTGAAGGTGCGGTAAGACGCACTGGAGGACCGAACCAGGGCACGTTGAAAAGTGCTTGGATGACTTGTGGGTAGCGGAGAAATTCCAAACGAACTTGGAGATAGCTGGTTCTCTCCGAAATAGCTTTAGGGCTAGCGTCGACATTAGAGATTCTTGGAGGTAGAGCACTGTTTGGGTGAGGGGTCCATCCCGGATTACCAATCTCAGATAAACTCCGAATGCCAAAGAATTATGGTCGGCAGTCAGACTGCGAGTGCTAAGATCCGTAGTCGAAAGGGAAACAGCCCAGACCACCAGCTAAGGTCCCAAAATAATTGTTAAGTGGAAAAGGATGTGGGGTTGCACAGACAACTAGGATGTTAGCTTAGAAGCAGCTATTCATTCAAAGAGTGCGTAATAGCTCACTAGTCGAGTGACCCTGCGCCGAAAATGTACCGGGGCTAAAACAATTTACCGAAGCTGTGGATACCTTTATAGGTATGGTAGGAGAGCGTTCTATGTGTGATGAAGGTATACCGTGAGGAGTGCTGGAACGCATAGAAGTGAGAATGCCGGTATGAGTAGCGAAAGACAGGTGAGAATCCTGTCCACCGTAAGACTAAGGTTTCCAGGGGAAGGCTCGTCCGCCCTGGGTTAGTCGGGACCTAAGGAGAGACCGAAAGGTGTATCCGATGGACAACAGGTTGATATTCCTGTACTAGAGTATGTAGTGATGGAGGGACGCAGTAGGCTAACTAAAGCAGACGAATGGAAGTGTCTGTCTAAGCAGTGAGGTGTGAATTGAGTCAAATGCTTAATTCTATAACATTGAGCTGTGATGGGGAGCGAAGTTTAGTAGCGAAGTTAGTGACGTCACACTGCCAAGAAAAGCTTCTAGCGTTAAACATACTCTACCCGTACCGCAAACCGACACAGGTAGTCGAGGCGAGTAGCCTCAGGTGAGCGAGAGAACTCTCGTTAAGGAACTCGGCAAAATGACCCCGTAACTTCGGGAGAAGGGGTGCTGACTTTAAGTCAGCCGCAGTGAATAGGCCCAAGCAACTGTTTATCAAAAACACAGCTCTCTGCTAAATCGTAAGATGATGTATAGGGGGTGACGCCTGCCCGGTGCTGGAAGGTTAAGAGGAGTGCTTAGCGGTAACGCGAAGGTATGAATTGAAGCCCCAGTAAACGGCGGCCGTAACTATAACGGTCCTAAGGTAGCGAAATTCCTTGTCGGGTAAGTTCCGACCCGCACGAAAGGCGTAATGATTTGGGCACTGTCTCAACGAGAGACTCGGTGAAATTTTAGTACCTGTGAAGATGCAGGTTACCCGCGACAGGACGGAAAGACCCCATGGAGCTTTACTGCAGTTTGATATTGAGTGTCTGTACCACATGTACAGGATAGGTAGGAGTCTATGAGATCGGGACGCCAGTTTCGAAGGAGACGTTGTTGGGATACTACCCTTGTGTTATGGCCACTCTAACCCGGATAGGTTATCCCTATCGGAGACAGTGTCTGACGGGCAGTTTGACTGGGGCGGTCGCCTCCTAAAAGGTAACGGAGGCGCCCAAAGGTTCCCTCAGAATGGTTGGAAATCATTCGCAGAGTGTAAAGGTATAAGGGAGCTTGACTGCGAGAGCTACAACTCGAGCAGGGACGAAAGTCGGGCTTAGTGATCCGGTGGTTCCGCATGGAAGGGCCATCGCTCAACGGATAAAAGCTACCCTGGGGATAACAGGCTTATCTCCCCCAAGAGTTCACATCGACGGGGAGGTTTGGCACCTCGATGTCGGCTCGTCGCATCCTGGGGCTGTAGTCGGTCCCAAGGGTTGGGCTGTTCGCCCATTAAAGCGGCACGCGAGCTGGGTTCAGAACGTCGTGAGACAGTTCGGTCCCTATCCGTCGCGGGCGTAGGAAATTTGAGAGGATCTGCTCCTAGTACGAGAGGACCAGAGTGGACTTACCGCTGGTGTACCAGTTGTCTTGCCAAAGGCATCGCTGGGTAGCTATGTAGGGAAGGGATAAACGCTGAAAGCATCTAAGTGTGAAACCCACCTCAAGATGAGATTTCCCATGATTATATATCAGTAAGAGCCCTGAGAGATGATCAGGTAGATAGGTTAGAAGTGGAAGTGTGGTGACACATGTAGCGGACTAATACTAATAGCTCGAGGACTTATCCAAAGTAACTGAGGATACGAAGTGTAAGGTTTACTTGGTATTTGATAGATATTCAATTTTGAGTAGGTATTACTCAGAGTTAAGTGACGATAGCCTAGGAGATACACCTGTACCCATGCCGAACACAGCAGTTAAGCCCTAGAACGCCGGAAGTAGTTGGGGGTTGCCCCCTGTGAGATATGGAAGTCGCTTAGCT
>CAJNCQ010000017.1:0-3266 GCA_905221265.1 bacterium
CTCGCACTAATTGACGCAGAGTGGCTCGCGCTTGCTGAGATAGAAGCTGAGTTCTGGTTGTTAGATGCTGAAGCTGAAGCTGATTGGCTTGCACTTACTGATGTTGAAGCACTTTGACTAGCTGATTCTGATGCGCTTGCTGATTGGCTAGCTGATACAGATGCTGAGTGACTTGCACTTACTGATGCTGAAGCTGATTGGCTTGAGCTTACAGAAGCACTTACGCTTTCACTTGCTGAGGCACTTTGGCTCGCACTTGCTGAGCTTGATGCTGATTGGCTTGCACTGATGCTTGCTGAGATAGATGCTGAAGCGCTTTGGCTCGCACTAATTGACGCAGAGTGGCTCGCGCTTGCTGAGATAGAAGCTGAGTTCTGGTTGTTAGATGCTGAAGCTGATTGGCTTGCAGATACTGATGCGCTGGCTGATTGGCTAGCTGATACAGATGCTGAGTGACTTGCACTTACTGATGCTGAAGCTGATTGGCTTGAGCTTACAGAAGCACTTACGCTTTCACTTGCTGAGGCACTTTGGCTCGCACTTGCTGAGCTTGATGCTGATTGGCTTGAGCTTACTGAAGCTGAAGTGCTTTGACTTGCTGATACTGAGGCTGAAGCCGATTGGCTTGAGCTTACAGAAGCACTTACGCTTGCACTTGCTGAGGCACTTTGGCTCGCGCTTGCTGAGCTTGATGCTGATTGGCTTGCACTTACTGATGCTAAAGCGCTTTGGCTTGCTGATACAGATGCTGAAGCTGATTCACTTGCAGATACTGATGCGCTAGTTGATTGGCTTGCTGATACAGATGCTGAAGTGCTTTGGCTTGCAGATACTGATGCTGAAGCACTTTGGCTAGCTGATACAGATGCTGAAGCTGATTGACTTGAGCTTACTGATGTGCTTACTGATTGGCTTGCACTTACTGACGCTGAAGCACTTTGACTTGCTGATACTGATGCTGAAGCGCTTTGACTTGCTGATACTGATGCTGAAGCTGATTGACTTGAGCTTACTGATGCGCCAGCTGATTGGCTTGAGCTTACAGACGCTGATGCTGAACGACTTGCGCTAAGTGAGGCACTCGCTGAAGCACTGGCTGAACGGCTTGAACTTACTGAAGCTGATGCTGAACGACTTGCACTAAGTGAGGCACTCGCTGAAGCACTGGCCGAACGACTTGAGCTTACAGAAGCTGACGCTGAACGACTTGCGCTAAGTGAGGCACTCGCTGAAGCACTGGCTGAACGGCTTGAACTTACTGAAGCTGACGCTGAACGACTTGCGCTAAGTGAGGCACTCACTGAAGCACTGGCCGAACGACTTGAGCTTACAGAAGCTGACGCTGAGCGACTTGCACTAAGTGAGGCACTCGCTGAAGCACTGGCCGAACGACTTGAGCTCACACTTGCTGAAGCTGAGCGACTTGCGCTAAGTGAGGCACTCGCTGACGCACTCTGGCTAGCACTCAAGCTTGCTGAGTGAGATTGACCTGCGCTAAGTGAAGCACTCGCTGAGGCACTTTGACTTGAACTTACTGAAGCTGAAGCACTTTGACTCGAGCTTGTAGATGCAGACTGTGATTCTTTATTTGGAACGACCTTAACTTTAAACTGTCCATTAACTGGAGCTCCACCTTTGCTTGCAGACTGACGTGCAGTAGGAGTAGAGTTAACATTCCCAGCTTTATCTGCTGCAACAAGGAAGTTTGTCAATTCTTCCACAGTAGCATCATTTGGTACTGTACCGTACACACGAACGTTAAGTTTATTACCTACTTTTGTCACTTGGTATTGAATCCAAGGTTTTGCAGGATTAGATGTAGTTCCTGTTCCAATAAAGGTCTTAGCAAGATCAAAGTCACCAGAATTATCCGTTACTGTAAATGTCTTGTCAAAAGACTTACCTTGTTCTACTTCAAAGTCTTGAGTTTGAGCAACAGGGGGAGTGGTGTCTGGTTTTGGAGCAATGTAAATACCAACTGGGCGATATTGGGCATTCCCTTGACCATCACGGATAGCTACAACAATTTCCTTGTAACCTGCCGCTGAATCATTTGGAGTTCCAACAAAGTTAATTGCACCTACATGCCCTTTGGATTTCGCAGGAATGAACGAGACATCGAAGTTCACACCTGTATTAGCAAGATAACGTTGCCCACCGACAACCTCCAACTGAGGTGCTTTTAACATCCCACTGCCATTACTTGTTACAAAGCCTGTTTCCTTTTTACCGAAAGCTCCATTTGGAAAGTCTCTATTCTCTACATGGGCATAAAGATTCTCATCTCTGATGCTCTTTCCAACTTGTCCATCCTCAAAGTATTTATTACGTGTAGGTACATCGTTGTCTATTGAATGGTTAAAGACCGCATAATTGATCTTATTGGTAACACCTGTTGTTGTCCCTGTACGGTAAGAGTCAAAGAAGAAACGGAAGATAGTGGAGTTCCCATCTGAGTCTGTGGCCTTTATCGCTACACGTCCATAACCTTCTTTGACCGCATGTCCATAGAATCGAACAGAGTTCCCACTAATCTGGGTTTTAATTCCAAGTTGATTCAGTTTGTTACTGTTAGACCACCTATTGGTTCCAGAAATCCCCTCATATCCGACCTCTTCTGAAGCATCTGTGAGCGTCAATGTTTTTCCTGTCGGACTCTTGAAGTAGTAAGTTGTATCGTATTCTTGTTGCTGACGAGAATTTAAGTGAACTTCGTTATAGTCCTTTGGATGCATAGTCGTCGTTGCGTTTTTATTTGTATTGATTGTCGCAACGTTACTATCTGGAACAATAGCAGGGTTAACTTGACTTCTATCATACCCTCTATTTGGAATTACACCGACAGGAGATGAAGGTCGAACACCCTCAGTGGCAACACTATTCCCTGGCGATCTGAACCCTGAGTATCCTGCAGTTCTGATAGCTGATTTATCAGCTTCTTTCGGTGCAGTCGTTACTTGCTTATCTGCTGTTTGGTCTTTCTCAGCTTGCTTGGTTGTATCCTTACCTTGGGCTTGGTTCTTATCCGCTACAACACCAGCTGCGATATTGTTGCTGGTCGTTGCTGCTTGGCTTGTGCTAAGAGCTGCGCTTGCCAAACTTTGGTTAGCACTGCCTGATACAAGACTTGCCGCAGGGTTAACCTTAAGGTTGAGCGATGCAGAAGTTGAGGTAGACACAGAGGCCTGAGCTGATGGTTCGCTAACAGCTGATGTACTCTCAACTACAGAGGCAGGTGCTGGAGCGCTCGCTGACGCTGATGGTGT
>CAJNCQ010000018.1:0-3003 GCA_905221265.1 bacterium
TAGAAAAACTCCAACGGCGCCCCTATCATTGGATGATAATGATAACTAGGCTCGTCATTCATAAAAGCTATATAACACGCTCTAAAAACATCTGGATGTCCTGATAAGGTCATCGCTACCGCTGTCAATACTTCCGGCTCCTTTTCAGATAGATTACATCAGTGACCATTCTACTTATTCTTTATTATAACATTTTCTCACCATATAGAAAATCCTAGAATGGAATCCTAGGATTTGTATGTCATTTTTTGAAGTCTTCTACGATGAAGTGGTCATAGGTGATTTTTGAGACTTCCTTCTTTTTGGGTTCTACCAACTTTTAATCTTTTTTAGCTCGTATCCCTACCATGATATCTGTGTATAAAACATCATTTATCTTACTTGAAATATAAAATACGGGTGTAGATTCTTCTAAGTCATTATCAAGCAATAATTTGGTTAGCACGTATATCCCCTTATCAAAGTCAACAGCTTCCTCTCCAGTAACTCTTACTCCTGCCATTCGAGGAACCAAAAAATAACTGTTATAGGCTGTCCCTTCCATTATCTCTTCTTTTCCTAGATAATACTCATGAACGGGAAGATAGACTGTGATGTTGTAAGTTCCATCTTCCAATTCTCCGATATGGGGGCATGAGTAAAATGGATTGCTTTTAGGTGTATATCCAGCCGCTACAGCTGTTTGAATCATGTCTTGAAAGGCTACTTCAATCTCATCACCGACAATATTATAGTTCACACTCAAGACATTACTCATCATTAAGGATTGATTCATACCATATGTAATTTCTGCCATTTTACTTCTCCACTGGGATAATCAAATCCACAAACAAATCATCATAAACAGGTATCAACACTAGGTATAACTTATCTTGCAATTCCCAACCATGATCACGAATATAAGCTTTCATCTCCTCAATTGTTTCATCCAAGCTACCATCAAATAGAACCCGCTTGCTAATTCCTTCTATATCTAGAGATGCCTGATAATTCAGTTGACTTGTTGGCTCTGCTTCAGATATAACTGGAATATAGACTCCCACATCTTGCTTTTCTTCGTTAAATTGAGTTGGAGTCATTTCAAAAATGGTCGGACCATCTTTATAAATACCATCAGTATAGGGAAGGAGTTCTGTATGAACAAATAACTCCAATAGTTCGTCCGCTTGAATCTGGACCTGGTCTGTCATCAAATGGCTCATATGTAGCTGTATTTCTTTAATCATCTTTAGTTACCTTTCTACTAAATCTATCTCTGTCAAATTCTCTGTTTGAAATCATATCTGGGTTTACTTTTATATGCTTGATTGAAGTCTCTTCCTCAACATCATGACGGTGTTGGTAGGCATAGATAATTATAAACCATGTTTGATATAAAGCAGAGCCAAAAATCATTAACAATAAGGATACTCCCCACCCCATTAAAAAATCATATCCAATGATAGCTAGAAAAATAAAGCAAAGAGATAAAAGTATTATCGGTCCTACTACAAAATTAAGCATAATTTTTCCAGCCTTCTCCGAGATAATTTCTTCAGAGTCCAAGTCAACCAAACAGCTCATGACGATAATAATTACAAGCGCGTAGATAAGGGGGAGAGATAACTTTAGAACAATAAAGTTATGGTCCCCACTCAAACTACTAAATCCAATAATGGTATAAACATGACCAGTCAAATACATGAGATAGGTTCCAAAACTGGTTAAAATCCCTCGCTTAAGATCTAGTAAAAATACTAGATTTAAAACCCAAACAACAATCCCTGTAATAAGCAATGTTTGATACAAAGAGGGATTGTTGAGAACCTCTAATCCTCCTGCAAAAAACGCCAAAAAGGATATAGGATATAAAATAAAAATCCCATTTAACACCCCCCAAAGAGGAACTGGTCCCTTTATTCTACTTCTTTGAAACTCAAAATATTTTTTGATTCTTTCAATAATCATTTAAACCATCCTCTCATGCCTTTGATCAGGCTATTGGCACCTTTTTTAAGGTTATCTGTAATTTTAAAGCGTTTATCCAGCTCGCTAAGACCCCATCCAACAAAAGCTGCTGTTCCTATTGCCACAGCTCCTGTTAACCACGCAGGAGCTGTAGCAATGCCTACCGCACCTGCTACAAACCCTGCAAATGCTGCTCCTGCGCTCGCTGCTCCTGTTGCTGCAACAGTTGTTCCCGCTGCCTTGGCCGCATCTATCACAAAACCTGTTGTCACACTTGCCTTAACTTCATTTCCTCTTAGACCTTGACGTTTGGCCTCTTTTTCATTTTCGCTGATTTTTGAGAAAGTATCAACCACATCTAAAGCAACACCAACAACTGCAGCTCCTTTTAAAAACTTACCAAACTTAGTAGCTGATTTAACATTTTTTAGTCCTTCTTTAGCAGACTCAACTAAGCCTTTTCCTCCACCAGCTTTACTAGATTTCCAGACATTTTTTAAAGCGCCTTTAAAAGTCACTTCTTTGATGAATTCTTCTTTTAACAAACTATTTGTTGTTTTTACTAGACTTCCTCCAACTTTAAAGATTTTGTGGACCATCTTAGTATTTTCATCAAAAGTAGCTAGAACATTCCTTAATCCCTCATTATAACGTGTATTACCAAGCTTCGCAAATAAAGACTCAAACGCTTTAGTAGGCTTACCATTACTATAAAGAGCTATAGCATAGGATTTATTCTGATTAAGTTTCTTATTAAGCTTCAAAAATTCATCTAATTTATTCCAAAATAAAGTCGTATTCTTGTAAACAATTACATTTCCGAATCTATCTTTCTTAAAACGATAAGCAGCATATAAAGCTGGCAAAATAGATTTTAAATGTTTTTTATAGTCCTTACTATTTTTATATAAATCACTCTTTGTGACATTTTTATAAACATTAAATAATGAATCTATTAAGTTCTCATTTTCGGCCACCGTCCCACTATACTTAGACTCGGCAAGTTGTTTTGCGAGAGCATTTTGGTACTTCACAGCTTTGGAGTTGCTATGGATA
>CAJNCQ010000019.1:0-2531 GCA_905221265.1 bacterium
CTTCTATCTCAGCAAGCGCGAGCCACTCTGCGTCAGTATCAGCAAGCCAAAGCGCTTCAGCATCAGTAAGTGCAAGCATCAGTGCTTCAGTGAGCTCAAGTCAATCGGCTTCAGCATCTGTAAGCTCAAGCCAATCAGCTTCAGCATCAGTATCAGCTAGCCAATCAGCTTCAGCATCAGTATCTGCAAGTGAATCAGCTTCAGCATCAGTATCAGCTAGTCAATCAGCTAGCGCATCAGTATCAGCAAGCCAATCAGCTTCAGCATCTGTATCAGCAAGCCAATCAGCAAGCGCCTCTGTATCAGCTAGCCAAAGTGCTTCAGCATCAGTAAGCTCAAGTCAATCAGCTTCAGCATCAGTATCAGCAAGCCAATCAGCTTCAGCTTCTGTATCAGCTAGCCAAAGTGCTTCAGCATCAGTAAGTGCAAGCCAATCAGCTTCAGCATCAGTATCTGCAAGTCAAAGCACTTCAGCATCTGTATCAGCTAGTCAATCAGCTTCAGCATCTGTAAGCTCAAGCCAATCAGCTTCAGCATCAGTATCAGCAAGTCAATCAGCTTCAGCTTCTGTAAGCTCAAGTGAATCAGCTTCAGCATCAGTAAGTGCAAGCCAATCAGCTTCAGCATCAGTAAGTGCAAGCCAATCAGCATCTGTATCAGCTAGCCAATCAGCTTCAGCTTCAGTATCTGCAAGTCAAAGTACTTCAGCATCAGCAAGCGCCTCTGTATCTGCAAGCCAAAGCACTTCAGCATCAGTAAGCTCAAGTCAATCAACTTCAGCATCTGTATCTACAAGCCAAAGCACTTCAGCATCAGTAAGCTCAAGCCAATCAGCTTCAGCATCAGTAAGCTCAAGTCAATCAGCTTCAGCATCAGTAAGCTCAAGCCAATCAGCTTCAGCATCAGTATCAGCAAGCCAATCAGCTAGCGCATCAGTAAGCTCAAGTGAATCAGCTTCAGCATCAGTATCAGCAAGCCAAAGCGCTTCAGCATCAGTATCAGCAAGCCAATCAGCTTCAGCTTCTGTATCAGCTAGCCAAAGTGCTTCAGCATCAGTAAGTGCAAGCCAATCAGCTTCAGCATCAGTATCTGCAAGTCAAAGCACTTCAGCATCTGTATCAGCTAGTCAATCAGCTTCAGCATCAGTAAGCTCAAGCCAATCAGCTTCAGCATCAGTATCAGCAAGTCAATCAGCTTCAGCTTCTGTAAGTGCAAGCGAATCAGCAAGCGCATCAGTATCAGCTAGCCAAAGCGCTTCAGCATCAGTAAGTGCAAGCCAATCAGCATCTGTATCAGCTAGCCAATCAGCTTCAGCTTCAGTATCTGCAAGTCAAAGTACTTCAGCATCAGCAAGCGCCTCTGTATCTGCAAGCCAAAGCACTTCAGCATCAGTAAGCTCAAGTCAATCAACTTCAGCATCTGTATCTGCAAGCCAAAGCACTTCAGCATCAGTAAGCTCAAGCCAATCAGCTTCAGCATCAGTAAGCTCAAGTCAATCAGCTTCAGCATCAGTAAGCTCAAGCCAATCAGCTTCAGCATCAGTATCAGCAAGCCAATCAGCTAGCGCATCAGTAAGCTCAAGTGAATCAGCTTCAGCATCAGTATCAGCAAGCCAAAGCGCTTCAGCATCAGTATCAGCAAGCCAAAGCGCTTCAGCATCAGTATCAGCAAGCCAATCAGCATCAGCATCAGTAAGCTCAAGTCAATCAGCTTCAGCATCAGTATCAGCAAGCCAATCAGCTTCAGCGTTTGTATCAGCAAGTGAATCAGCTTCAGCTTCTGTAAGCTCAAGTGAATCAGCATCAGCATCAGTAAGTGCAAGTGAATCAGCTTCAGCATCAGTAAGTGCAAGCCAATCAGCTAGCGCATCAGTAAGCTCAAGTCAATCAGCTTCAGCATCAGTATCTGCAAGTCAATCAACTTCAGCATCAGTATCAGCAAGCCAAAGCGCTTCAGCATCTGTAAGCTCAAGCCAATCAGCTTCAGCATCAGTATCTGCAAGTCAATCAACTTCAGCTTCTGTAAGCTCAAGTGAATCAGCTTCAGCATCAGTATCTGCAAGCCAATCAGCTAGCGCATCAGTATCAGCAAGCCAATCAGCTTCAGCGTCAGTATCTGCAAGTGAATCAGCTTCAGCTTCTGTATCAGCTAGCCAATCAACTAGCGCATCAGTAAGCTCAAGTCAATCAGCTTCAGCATCAGTATCAGCAAGCCAAAGCGCTTCAGCATCTGTAAGCTCAAGCCAATCAGCTTCAGCATCAGTATCTGCAAGTCAATCAACTTCAGCTTCTGTAAGCTCAAGTCAATCAGCTTCAGCATCTGTATCTGCAAGCCAATCAGCTAGCGCATCAGTATCAGCAAGCCAATCAGCTTCAGCGTCAGTATCTGCTAGTCAATCAGCTTCAGCTTCTGTAAGCTCAAGTCAATCAGCTTCAGCATCTGTATCTGCAAGTCAATCAGCTTCAGCTTCTGTATCAGCTAGCCAATCAACTAGCGCATCAGTAAGCTCAAGTCAATCAGCTTCAGCATCA
>CAJNCQ010000020.1:0-2294 GCA_905221265.1 bacterium
GCATCAGTAAGCTCAAGTGAATCAGCTTCAGCATCTGTATCTGCAAGTCAATCAACTAGCGCATCTGTATCTGCAAGCCAAAGCGCTTCAGCATCAGTATCAGCTAGCCAATCAGCTTCAGCGTCTGTATCTGCAAGTCAATCAGTTAGCGCATCAGTAAGTGCAAGTGAATCAACTTCAGCATCAGTAAGTGCAAGTCAATCAACTAGCGCATCTGTATCTGCAAGCCAAAGCGCTTCAGCATCAGTATCAGCTAGCCAATCAGCTTCAGCGTCTGTATCTGCAAGTCAATCAGTTAGCGCATCAGTAAGTGCAAGTGAATCAACTTCAGCATCAGTAAGTGCAAGTCAATCAACTAGCGCATCTGTATCTGCAAGCCAAAGCGCTTCAGCATCAGTATCAGCTAGCCAATCAGCTTCTGTAAGCTCAAGTCAATCAGCTTCAGCATCAGTATCAGCAAGCCAATCAACTAGCGCATCAGTAAGTGCTAGTCAATCAGCTTCAGCGTCTGTATCTGCAAGTCAATCAACTAGCGCATCAGTAAGCTCAAGCGAATCAGCTTCAGCATCAGTATCTGCAAGCCAAAGCGCTTCAGCATCAGTATCAGCAAGCCAATCAACTAGCGCATCAGTATCTGCAAGCCAAAGCGCTTCAGCATCAGTAAGTGCAAGCCAATCAGCAAGCGCATCAGTAAGCTCAAGCGAATCAGCTTCAGCATCAGTATCAGCTAGCCAATCAGCTTCAGCGTCTGTATCTGCAAGTGAATCAGCTTCAGCGTCAGTATCAGCTAGCCAAAGCGCTTCAGCATCAGTAAGCTCAAGTGAATCAACTTCAGCATCTGTATCAGCTAGTCAATCAGCTTCAGCATCAGTATCTGCAAGCCAAAGCGATTCAGCATCAGTATCAGCAAGTCAATCAACTTCAGCATCAGTAAGCTCAAGTCAATCAGCTTCAGCGTCTGTATCAGCTAGCCAAAGTGCTTCAGCTTCTGTAAGTGCAAGTCAATCAGCTTCAGCATCAGTAAGCTCAAGTCAATCAGCTTCAGCGTCTGTATCAGCTAGCCAAAGTGCTTCAGCTTCTGTAAGTGCAAGTCAATCAGCTTCAGCTTCTGTAAGCTCAAGTCAATCAGCTTCAGCATCAGTATCTGCAAGCCAATCAGCTTCAGCATCAGTATCAGCAAGCCAATCAACTAGCGCATCTGTATCTGCAAGCCAATCAACTAGCGCATCTGTATCTGCAAGCCAAAGCGCTTCAGCATCAGTATCAGCTAGCCAATCAGCTTCAGCGTCTGTATCTGCAAGTGAATCAGCTTCAGCATCAGTATCTGCAAGTCAATCAACTTCAGCGTCTGTATCAGCTAGCCAATCAACTAGCGCATCAGTAAGTGCAAGCCAATCAGCTTCAGCGTCTGTAAGCTCAAGTCAATCAGCTTCAGCATCTGTATCAGCTAGCCAATCAACTAGCGCATCAGTAAGCTCAAGTCAATCAGCTTCAGCATCTGTATCTGCAAGTGAATCAGCTTCAGCATCAGTATCTGCAAGTCAATCAGCTTCAGCGTCTGTATCTGCAAGTCAATCAACTAGCGCATCAGTAAGCTCAAGTGAATCAGCTTCAGCGTCTGTATCTGCAAGCCAATCAACTAGCGCATCAGTATCTGCAAGCCAAAGCGCTTCAGCATCAGTATCAGCAAGCGAATCAGCTTCAGCGTCTGTATCTGCAAGTCAATCAGCTAGCGCATCAGTAAGTGCAAGCCAAAGCACTTCAGCATCAGTAAGTGCAAGCCAAAGCGCTTCAGCATCAGTATCTGCAAGCCAATCAGCAAGCGCATCAGTATCAGCTAGCCAAAGCGCTTCAGCATCAGTAAGCTCAAGTGAATCAGCTTCAGCGTCTGTATCTGCAAGTCAATCAACTAGCGCATCAGTATCTGCAAGCCAAAGCGCTTCAGCATCAGTATCAGCTAGCCAATCAGCTTCAGCGTCTGTATCTGCAAGTCAATCAGCAAGCGCATCAGTAAGCTCAAGCGAATCAGCAAGCGCATCAGTATCAGCTAGCCAAAGCGCTTCAGCATCAGTAAGCTCAAGTGAATCAACTTCAGCATCAGTAAGTGCAAGTCAATCAACTAGCGCATCAGTAAGCTCAAGTCAATCAGCAAGCGCATCAGTAAGCTCAAGTCAATCAGCAAGCGCATCAGTATCTGCAAGCCAAAGCGCTTCAGCGTCTGTATCTGCAAGTCAATCAACTAGCGCATCTGTATCTGCAAGCCAAAGCGCTTCAGCATCAGTATCAGCTAGCCA
>CAJNCQ010000021.1:0-2043 GCA_905221265.1 bacterium
TTGGCTCGCACTAATTGACGCAGAGTGGCTCGCGCTTGCTGAGATAGAAGCTGAGTTCTGGTTGTTAGATGCTGAAGTTGAGGCACTTTGGCTTGCAGATACTGATACTGAAGCACTTTGACTTGCAGATACAGACGCTGAAGCTGATTGGCTAGCTGATACAGATGCTGATTGACTAGCACTTACTGATGCTGAAGCGCTTTGGCTTGCTGATACTGACGCTGAAGCACTTTGGCTAGCTGATACAGATGCTGATTGGCTTGCACTTACTGACGCTGAAGCACTTTGACTTGCAGATACTGATGCTGAAGTACTTTGACTTGCTGATACAGAGGCGCTTGCTGATTGGCTAGCTGATACAGATGCTGATTGGCTTGCACTTGCTGAAGCTGAAGCGCTTTGGCTTGCACTTACTGATGCTGAAGCGCTTTGGCTAGCTGATACTGACGCTGAAGCACTTTGGCTTGCGCTTACTGATGCTGAAGCACTTTGGCTAGCTGATACTGATGCTGAAGCTGATTGACTTGAGTTTACTGATGTGCTTGCTGAACGACTTGCACTTAGCGATGCACTCGCTGAACGGCTTGAGCTTACACTTGCTGAAGCTGAGCGGCTTGCACTAAGCGATGCACTTGCCGAACGGCTTGAGCTTACACTTGCTGAAGCTGAGCGACTTGCGCTAAGTGAGGCACTCGCTGAGGCACTTGCTGAACGGCTTGAGCTTACGCTCGCTGAAGCTGAACGACTTGCACTTAGCGATGCACTCGCTGAAGCACTGGCCGAACGACTTGAGCTTACGCTCGCTGAAGCTGAACGACTTGCGCTAAGCGATGCACTCGCTGAGGCACTGGCCGAACGGCTTGAACTTACGCTCGCTGAAGCTGAGCGACTTGCGCTGAGTGATGCACTGGCTGAAGCACTGGCCGAACGACTTGAGCTTACGCTCGCTGAGGCTGAACGGCTTGAACTTGCACTTGCTGAAGCTGAGCGACTTGCGCTGAGTGATGCACTCGCACTTTGGCTTCCTGATACAGAAGCAGATACGCTACTGCTCACGCTCGCACTGGCTGAGGCACTTTGGCTCGCAATTGCTGACGTTGATGCACTAATACTTGCTGAGATAGATGCTGAGGCACTTTGGCTCGCACTAATTGACGCAGAGTCACTCGCGCTCAAACTCATTGAATCTGAGGCTGACTGTGTACTTGTTGATGCTGACGTTGATTGACTTGTAGATGTAGATTCACTCTCATATCGAGGGTTACGAGTAACATTGAAGCTTATTGTAGCTTGATTGACCACTCCTTGACCACCTGCGCCACTAACTCGTACATTGAACAATACCAAGTTCCCTTTGACAGGCGTTGGATAACCCCACATAGTCAAACGTGGTAAATATCCAATCTGACCTTGTTGACTCCGTACTTGCACAACATCCAATCGATAGTTAAGACCAAGTTGTTTCAAACGATTAGTGTCTGTCTCAGAAATATAGAGGGCATCTCTAGCAATATGCTCCTGCTTCCAAGTACCATTAAAGTGCTTGTTTTGTCCATTATGGAAATAAACATGTGTCTCAGGCATTGGTTTATAAGCTGTTTGATCAGGAATTGGATATCTCTTGGCATATTGACCATTTGGTGTATCGGTAAGAAATACACCAGCTTCAGAGTCAATAATACCTGGAATACCTTGGCGGAAACCAGAGTAACCCTTTTTCGGTGCAGTAGTTACTTGCTTATCTGCCGCTTGATCCTTCTCAGCCTGCTTGGTTGTATCCTTGCCTTGAGCTTGGTTCTTATCCGCTACAATACCAGCCGCGATGTTGTTGCTAGTCGTTGCTGCTTGGCTTGTGCTAAGAGCTGCGCTTGTCAAACTTTGGTTAGCACTACCTGATACAAGACTTGCCGCAGGGTTGACCTTAAGGTTGAGCGATGCTGAAGCTGAGGTAGACACAGAGGCCTGTGCTGATGGTTCGCTAACAGCTGATGTACTCTCAACTACAGAGGCAGGTGCTGGAGCGCTCGCTGACGCTGATGGTGT
>CAJNCQ010000022.1:0-1695 GCA_905221265.1 bacterium
TTCAGCATCAGTATCAGCAAGCCAATCAACTAGCGCATCAGTAAGTGCTAGTCAATCAGCTTCAGCATCAGTATCTGTAAGCCAATCAGCTTCAGCGTCTGTATCTGCAAGCCAATCAGCAAGCGCATCAGTATCAGCTAGCCAAAGCGCTTCAGCATCAGTAAGCTCAAGTGAATCAACTTCAGCATCAGTAAGTGCAAGTCAATCAACTAGCGCATCAGTAAGCTCAAGTCAATCAACTTCAGCATCAGTATCAGCTAGCCAATCAGCTTCAGCGTCTGTATCTGCAAGTCAATCAACTAGCGCATCTGTATCTGAAAGCCAAAGCGCTTCAGCATCAGTAAGCTCAAGCGAATCAACTAGCGCATCAGTATCAGCTAGCCAAAGCGCTTCAGCGTCTGTATCTGCAAGTCAATCAGCAAGCGCATCAGTATCAGCTAGCCAAAGCGCTTCAGCATCAGTAAGCTCAAGTGAATCAACTTCAGCATCAGTAAGTGCAAGTCAATCAACTAGCGCATCAGTAAGCTCAAGTCAATCAACTTCAGCATCAGTATCAGCTAGCCAATCAGCTTCAGCGTCTGTATCTGCAAGTCAATCAACTAGCGCATCTGTATCTGAAAGCCAAAGCGCTTCAGCATCAGTAAGCTCAAGCGAATCAACTAGCGCATCAGTATCAGCTAGCCAAAGCGCTTCAGCGTCTGTATCTGCAAGCCAATCAGCAAGCGCATCAGTAAGCTCAAGTGAATCAGCTTCAGCGTCTGTATCTGCAAGTGAATCAGCTTCAGCATCAGTATCAGCAAGCCAATCAACTAGCGCATCAGTAAGTGCTAGTCAATCAGCTTCAGCATCAGTATCTGCAAGCGAATCAGCTTCAGCGTCTGTATCTGCAAGTGAATCAGCTTCAGCGTCTGTATCAGCAAGCGCATCAGTAAGCTCAAGTGAATCAGCTTCAGCATCAGTATCAGCAAGCGAATCAGCTTCAGCGTCTGTATCTGCAAGTCAATCAACTAGCGCATCTGTATCTGCAAGCGAATCAGCAAGCGCATCAGTATCAGCTAGCCAAAGCGCTTCAGCATCAGTATCTGCAAGTGAATCAGCAAGCGTATCAGTAAGCTCAAGTGAATCAGCTTCAGCATCAGTAAGCACAAGCGAATCAGCTTCAGCATCAGTAAGCACAAGCGAATCAGCTTCAGCATCAGTCAGCGCCAGCCAATCAGCAAGCGCATCAGTATCTGCAAGTGAATCAGCTTCAGCATCAGTATCAGCTAGCCAAAGCGCTTCAGCATCAGTAAGCTCAAGCGAATCAACTAGCGCATCAGTATCAGCTAGCCAAAGCGCTTCAGCATCAGTATCTGCAAGCGAATCAGCTTCAGCGTCTGTATCTGCAAGTGAATCAGCTTCAGCGTCTGTATCTGCAAGTCAATCAACTTCAGCATCAGTATCTGCAAGTGAATCAGCTTCAGCATCAGTATCAGCAAGCCAATCAGCAAGCGCATCAGTAAGCTCAAGTGAATCAGCTTCAGCGTCTGTATCTGCAAGTCAATCAGCAAGCGCATCAGTAAGTGCAAGTGAATCAACTAGCGCATCAGTAAGCTCAAGCGAATCAGCTTCAGCATCAGTAAGTGCAAGCGAATCAGCAAGCGCATCAGTATCAGCTAGCCAAAGCGCTTCAGCATCAGTAAGCTCAAGTGAATC
>CAJNCQ010000023.1:0-1667 GCA_905221265.1 bacterium
GCATCACCTGAACCATTGCTTGTGCTTGTTGAACCTGAACCGCTACCTGAGTTGTTGCTTGCACTGATTGAAGCTGATTGACTTGCAGATACTGACGCTGAAGCGCTTTGGCTTGCTGATACAGATGCTGAAGCGCTTTGGCTTGAGCTTACTGATGCGCTAGCTGATTGACTAGCTGAACCATTGCTTGTGCTTGCTGAACCTGAACCGCTACCTGAGTTGTTGCTTGCACTGATTGAGGCAGAAATGCTGTCACTCAAGCTTGTGCTTGTTGAAACTGATTCACTTGTGCTGATTGAAGCAGAAGTACTATCGCTCAATGATACACTTACTGACTTGCTGAGTGAAACTGACTCACTTGCACTTACAGATTCAAGGTAGCTAGGAAGGTTAAACTCTGGTTTAGACTGGCTTTCTGGTTCACCCTTACTATAGCTGAATGAGTTAGATTGTTGTGACGCACTTGTACTCAAGCTGCTTGAAACGCTATTGCTCAAGCTTACTGAAGTACTTGTTGAAACTGAAGTACTACTTGAGTTGTTGCTTGCTGAGTGGCTCGCACTGATTGACGCTGATACGCTGTTACTCAAGCTTGTGCTTGCTGATTGGCTGGCACTGATTGAGGCAGACACGCTGTTACTCAAGCTTGTGCTTGCTGATTGGCTGGCACTGATTGAGGCAGACACGCTGTTGCTCAAGCTTGTGCTTGCTGAGTGGCTAGCACTAATTGAAGCAGATACGCTGTTACTCAAGCTTGTGCTTGCTGATTCAGATGCACTGATTGATGCAGACACGCTGTTGCTCAAGCTTGTGCTTGCTGATACTGAAGCACTGATTGAAGCAGATACGCTGTTGCTCAAGCTTGTGCTTGCTGATTCAGATGCACTGATTGATGCTGACACGCTGTTGCTCAAGCTTGTGCTTGCTGATTCAGATGCACTAATTGAAGCAGACACGCTGTTACTCAAGCTTGTGCTTGCTGAGTGGCTAGCACTGATTGAGGCTGATACGCTGTTGCTCAAGCTTGTGCTTGCTGATTGGCTCGCACTAATTGAAGCAGATACGCTGTTACTCAAGCTTGTGCTTACTGATTGGCTTGCACTGATTGACGCTGATACGCTGTTGCTCATGCTTGTGCTTACTGATTGGCTAGCACTGATTGAGGCTGACACGCTGTTGCTCATGCTTGTGCTTGCTGATTCAGATGCACTGATTGATGCGGATACGCTGTTGCTCATGCTTGTGCTTACTGATTGGCTTGTACTGATTGACGCTGATACGCTGTTGCTCAAGCTTGTGCTTACTGATTGGCTAGCACTGATTGACGCTGATACGCTGTTGCTCAAGCTTGTGCTTGCTGATTGGCTCGCACTGATTGAAGCAGACACGCTGTTGCTCAAGCTTGTGCTTGCTGAGTGGCTAGCACTAATTGATGCAGACACGCTGTTGCTCAAGCTTGTGCTTGCTGATTGACTTGCACTAATTGAAGCAGACACGCTGTTGCTCAAGCTTGTGCTTGCTGATTGGCTAGCACTGATTGAAGCAGATACGCTGTTGCTCAAGCTTGTGCTTGCTGATTCAGATGCACTGATTGAAGCAGACACGCTGTTGCTCAAGCTTGTGCTTGCTGATTCAGATGCACTAATTGAAGCTGACACGCTGTTGCT
>CAJNCQ010000024.1:0-1591 GCA_905221265.1 bacterium
GCTTCAGCTTCTGTATCAGCTAGCCAATCAACTAGCGCATCAGTAAGCTCAAGTCAATCAGCTTCAGCATCAGTATCTGCAAGTCAATCAACTTCAGCATCTGTATCAGCTAGTCAATCAGCTTCAGCATCAGTAAGTGCAAGCCAATCAACTAGCGCATCAGTAAGCTCAAGTCAATCAACTAGCGCATCAGTATCTGCAAGTCAATCAGCTTCAGCTTCTGTATCAGCTAGCCAATCAACTAGCGCATCAGTAAGCTCAAGTCAATCAGCTTCAGCATCAGTATCTGCAAGTCAATCAACTTCAGCATCTGTATCAGCTAGTCAATCAGCTTCAGCATCAGTAAGTGCAAGCCAATCAACTAGCGCATCAGTAAGCTCAAGTCAATCAACTAGCGCATCAGTATCTGCAAGTCAATCAGCTTCAGCTTCTGTATCAGCTAGCCAATCAACTAGCGCATCAGTAAGCTCAAGTCAATCAGCTTCAGCATCTGTATCAGCTAGTCAATCAGCTTCAGCATCTGTATCAGCAAGTCAATCAGCTTCAGCTTCTGTATCAGCTAGCCAATCAACTAGCGCATCAGTATCTGCAAGCCAATCAGCTTCAGCTTCTGTATCAGCTAGCCAATCAACTAGCGCATCAGTATCTGCGAGTGAATCAGCTTCAGCTTCTGTAAGCTCAAGTGAATCAGCTTCAGCATCAGTATCAGCTAGTCAATCAGCTTCAGCATCTGTATCAGCTAGCCAAAGTGCTTCAGCATCAGTATCTGCAAGTCAAAGCGCTTCAGCCTCAATCAGTGCTAGCCACTCAGCAAGCACAAGCTTGAGCAACAGCGTGTCTGCTTCAATCAGTGCATCTGAATCAGCAAGCACAAGCTTGAGCAACAGCGTATCTGCTTCAATTAGTGCAAGTCAATCAGCAAGCACCAGCATGAGCAACAGCGTGTCTGCATCAATTAGTGCTAGCGACTCAGCAAGCACCAGCATGAGCAACAGCGTGTCTGCTTCAATTAGTGCATCTGAATCAGCAAGCACCAGCATGAGCAACAGCGTGTCTGCATCAATTAGTGCATCTGAATCAGCAAGCACAAGCTTGAGCAACAGCGTGTCTGCTTCAATCAGTGCGAGCCAATCAGCAAGCATAAGCTTGAGTAACAGCGTGTCGGCTTCAATTAGTGCTAGCCAATCAGCAAGCACCAGCATGAGCAACAGCGAGTCTGCCTCAATCAGTGCGAGCCAATCAGTAAGCACAAGCTTGAGCAACAGCGTATCAGCCTCAATCAGTGCGAGCCACTCAGCAAGCACCAGCATGAGCAACAGCGTGTCCGCTTCAATTAGTGCATCTGAATCAGCAAGCACCAGCATGAGCAACAGCGTGTCTGCATCAATTAGTGCGAGCCAATCAGCAAGCACAAGCTTGAGCAACAGTGTGTCTGCTTCAATTAGTGCGAGCCACTCAGCAAGCACCAGCATGAGCAACAGCGTGTCTGCCTCAATCAGTGCGAGCCACTCAGCAAGCACAAGCTTGAGCAACAGCGTGTCAGCTTCAATTAGTGCATCTGAATCAGCAAGCACAAGCTTGAGCAACAGCG
>CAJNCQ010000025.1:0-1404 GCA_905221265.1 bacterium
TGTACTGACCCCAAAAAGTTAGACAAATAATTTAAGCGAAGGATTTAGTTCTGTATTGCATAGGGCTAAGTCCTTTTAGTTTGACCTTAATTCGTTTGTTGTTGTAGTAATCAATATAGTCCACAATAGCTTGTTCCAATTGCTTAAGCGACTGAAACGCCTTCTCATAACCATAAAACATTTCCGATTTCAAAATGCCAAAGAAAGATTCCATCATACCGTTGTCTGGGCTGTTACCTTTACGTGACATAGATGTTTGGATTCCCTTACTCTCTAAAAACCTGTGATAAGAATCGTGTTGGTATTGCCAACCTTGATCACTATGGAGACTCGTATTCTCATAGTATTTCTCTGTAAAGGCCTGCTCCAGCATAGCTTTCACTTGTTCTAAATTAGGAGAACAAGAAAGATTATAGGCGATAATTTCGCTATTAAAGCCATCTAAAACAGGCGATAAATACAATTTCTGTGTGCTATTTGGAATAGCAAACTCTGTCACATCCGTATAGCACTTTTCCATTGGCCTTGATGCTTCAAACTGACGTTGAATCAGGTTGTCTGCTTTCTTACCAATCTCTCCTTTGTAGGAAGAATACTTTCGTTTCCGACGAATTCGAGCACTTAAACCAAGGACCTTCATCAGACGTTGAACTTTCTTATGATTCACTGTAAAACCACGATTTCTTAGTTCAAGAGTAATTCTACGATAGCCATAATTTCCTTTATAGTCATTATAAATGGCCTGAATTTCGATTTTAAGTTCTTTATCTTTGTCAAGCCCATCTAGTTGCTTCAACTGATAGTAGTAAGTTGAGCGAGGTAAACGAGCCACTTCAAGAAGTAAATCTAGTCGAAATCCTCCTGAAGCCATTTTTCTAACTGTCTCTGCTTTTCTCGCTCTAAGGCTTCGTCCCTTTCCTCTAACTCTTTTAACTTTTTTAGGTAAGCCACCTCAGTCCGTAAGCGTTCATTCTCCTCTTGGAGTCGCTCTAGTTCTGTCATTTCTTCCCAAGTTTTCTTCCGTTTACGTCCCATTTTAGGTACTCTCCCTCTTGTTTTCTCAACAATAGTATACGCGTTTTTCTTGTATTTTGCTAGCCAGTTAAGAAGTATCGTACGACTTGGGAGACCGTATTCAAGAGAAACTCTATCTTTAGTCCAGCCTTCATGTAAGACTTTATTAATCATTTCTTGTTTTAAATCAGGAGAATAGTAACGATCAATCAATTTAATCATGTATCTAAGATTAGAATTGTTTATCCCAAATTTATTTGAAAGCTTCTCTAAGCTATATCCTTGTTTTCTAAGTTCATAGATCTGAACTTTATCTTCATAACTCAATTTCATAATAAAAACACCCCAAAAGTTAGATTTTTTCTGTCTAACTTTTGGGGTGCAGTTCAT
>CAJNCQ010000026.1:0-1250 GCA_905221265.1 bacterium
TCCCACTATACTTAGACTCGGCAAGTTGTTTTGCGAGAGCATTTTGGTACTTCACAGCTTTGGAGTTGCTATGGATAGCTGAGTGTATCTCTGAAACTGAATTTTTAAACTGAGTTCGATTGTAATAATTTCTCGATACGCGGTCTCCATATGGAAGAGGGGCATAGCCTGATAGTGTAGCGATTTCACTATTTTGCATATCTATAAGGTCAAAAGTATCTGTCTTTAAAAGAACACTATTAAAAGCCTCCATGTTCTTTATGGTATCATCTAAACTCTTGACTGCTTGATTATAGCTCGTGTTCACACTATCCAAACTAGGATTCGTTAACGTTAGGATATCGCTTATCCCTGCATAGATATTTTTCGTCTTACTGGAACTGCTCTTTAGTCCCTCGATCGGATCTTTCATCCGTTGCTTGATGCGTTCTAGGTATTCTGTCTTAATAATGGCACTGTTGTCGGTCTCTGACACCGTGTCTTGAAAGAGCTTCACAAGTCCATCATAGCGACTGACAATGCTATCTAGGGCATTGACATAGTTATCAACCAGTGGTATCTGATAGTTGGTCACCTTCTGGTTAATGGCATCCTTTACCGTCCCTTTAAGACTATCGGTTGAAACGACCTCTGATAGACGGCTTCTCGAAACAGATAGCTGTTCCTTGATACTATTTACCGAAATAACTAACAACTCTTTTTGAACTCGAACTTCGGATACATCAATCTTCATTCACTTCCTCCTCTGCGTAAACACTGGAAATCAGCCCTGCGTCTAGATAGTCCTTACGCAGAGCTTCTTGGCAGTAGTGTTCATCCGCGGTATCCGAATACCCTTCTGATACTACTCTCTTGATCAAGAGATTGCTTAAAAACAATGGGGAAGTGTCAAAGCGTAATCCAAATGGATAGCCATGACCGATGTAGTCCACATAATGGCCATTTGCCAAATCAACTCGACGACCTGAAAGAACTACAAAAAAGTCCATCTGTTCGCTTTCAAATGACTCAACCAAGTCCTTAGGAAGAAGCTCACGATCAAGTTCCACAACAGTACCCAAAGGATAGATACGACTTAAACAGAGATCCACATAGGAAGCATACTGGATAAAAACTGAACGAGGTAAGGTGACTTCTTCCTGGAGACGCCGAATCCGCACGAGTTCTTTTTCATAGAAAAACTCCAACGGCGCCCCTATCATTGGATGATAATGATAACTAGGCTCGTCATTCATAAAAGCTATATAACA
>CAJNCQ010000027.1:0-1190 GCA_905221265.1 bacterium
TTAACAGACACTAACGTGGACTCCTTGAAGGAAACACCAGTAGTGGATAGCTTGGGCAGTTACGAGCTTCAAATTCCAGCTGGAACCAAACTCCCTGCTCATAGCTATCTAGGTATGAAGCTTGACCGTATCCATCAGATCAAGAGCATCCAGCTCCAAGGCTCAGCCAACCCTGCTCTTAGCCTAGAGTATTCTGCAAATGCACAAGAATGGACACCAGCCAGCCAGTTGACAGACAGAACTGTCGCAACCCACTTGGTACGTTATGTTCGTCTGGTCAACAAAACGGATCAGGAACAAGCTGTCACAGCCACTTCTCTCCTTGTGACAACCAAAGAAGTGCAACCAACCAAACTAGAATCTACAACTATGGGCATTCATCCAACATACGGAAGCAATGATGTTCGTAAACTAAACAACCTAGATCAACTATTTGACGGTGTTTACAACAACTTCGTTGAGTTTTCAGACTATGCCCATAAAGATGGTCATGTGACCTTGAAACTTGGTAGCGAACGCACTATCAAGAAGATTAGAGCCTACATCCAAGACGGAACTCAAAACTACCTTCGTGATGGTAAGATTCAAGTCAGCCAAGACGGTAAAACTTGGACAGATGTTGTGACAGTAGGAGATGGTGTAGCCAATAGCCAACACGATGATTCATTGACAGATGGTTGGACACATGATTCTAAGATGCCAGGAAATCGCTACATCGAAGGTGAATTGACGACACCAGTCAAAGCCAACTATCTCCGTGTTCTCTATACTGCAGACTATGATGCTCGTTTTGTAGGCTTTACAGAATTGGTCATCAATGATGGCGAATTTGTCAAACCAATCAATGATCCAACAGTAGAAGGAAATAGTGGAGAAAGCCAAGGTAATCTCTACAACAACCTTGTAGACGGCAAAGTCTTGACCAGCTACAAGTCTGAAAAAGACAAGGGCGAATTGGTGTATCACTTATCTGAGCCAACCAATGCCAACCACCTTCGTCTCGTTTCCAGTCTTCCTGAAGGAGCGAAAGCACGTGTTCTTGCTAGAACACTCAAGGATGGTCAAGACAGTTGGACAGACCTCGGTGCCATTACATCTAGTCTCCAAACCTTTGCTATCCGAAATGGTGGCTCTCTTCTAGACGTCAAATTAGTCTGGGAAGGTGGCAAGGCTGAGTTTTATGAATTGGC
>CAJNCQ010000028.1:0-978 GCA_905221265.1 bacterium
GCTTCAGCTTCTGTAAGCTCAAGTCAATCAGCTTCAGCATCAGTATCTGCAAGCCAAAGCGCTTCAGCATCAGTATCAGCTAGCCAATCAGCTTCAGCATCAGTAAGCTCAAGTCAATCAGCTTCAGCATCTGTAAGTTCAAGTCAATCAGCTTCAGCATCAGTATCAGCAAGCGAATCAGCTTCAGCGTCTGTATCTGCAAGTCAATCAGCTTCAGCATCAGTAAGCTCAAGTGAATCAGCTTCAGCATCAGTATCAGCAAGCCAAAGCGCTTCAGCATCAGTATCAGCTAGCCAAAGTGCTTCAGCATCAGTATCTGCAAGCCAAAGCGCTTCAGCATCTGTATCAGCTAGCCAAAGCGCTTCAGCTTCTGTAAGCTCAAGTCAATCAACTTCAGCATCTGTATCAGCAAGTCAATCAACTTCAGCATCAGTATCTGCAAGCCAAAGCGCTTCAGCATCAGTAAGCTCAAGTCAATCAGCTTCAGCATCAGTATCTGCAAGTGAATCAGCTAGCGCATCTGTATCAGCTAGCCAATCAACTTCAGCTTCTGTATCAGCTAGCCAAAGTGCTTCAGCATCAGTATCAGCTAGCCAATCAGCTTCAGCATCAGTATCTGCAAGCCAATCAGCTAGCGCATCTGTATCAGCTAGTCAATCAGCTTCAGCATCAGTAAGCTCAAGTCAATCAGCTTCAGCATCAGTATCAGCTAGCCAAAGCGCTTCAGCTTCTGTAAGCTCAAGTCAATCAACTTCAGCATCTGTATCAGCAAGTCAATCAACTTCAGCATCAGTATCTGCAAGCCAAAGCGCTTCAGCATCAGTAAGCTCAAGTCAATCAGCTTCAGCATCAGTATCTGCAAGTGAATCAGCTAGCGCATCTGTATCAGCTAGCCAATCAACTTCAGCTTCTGTATCAGCTAGCCAAAGTGCTTCAGCATCAGTATCTGCAAGCCAATCAGCTTCAGCTTCTGTATCA
>CAJNCQ010000029.1:0-958 GCA_905221265.1 bacterium
GAAGCTGATTGACTTGAGCTTACAGAAGCTGAAGCTGATTCACTTGCAGATACTGATGCTGAAGTTGATTGACTTGAGCTTACTGATGCTGAAGCTGATTCACTTGCAGATACTGATGCTGAAGTTGATTGACTTGAGCTTACTGATGCGCTAGTTGATTGACTTGCAGATACTGATGCTGAAGCACTTTGGCTAGCTGATACAGATGCTGAAGCGCTTTGGCTTGCAGATACTGATGCTGAAGTGCTTTGGCTTGCAGATACTGATGCGCTAGTTGATTGGCTAGCTGATACAGACGCTGAAGTTGATTGACTTGAGCTTACAGAAGCTGAAGCTGATTGACTTGAGCTTACTGATGCGCTAGCTGATTGACTTGAGCTTACTGATGCTGAAGCTGATTGACTAGCTGATACAGATGCTGAAGCTGATTGACTTGAGCTTACAGAAGCTGAAGCTGATTGGCTTGCAGATACTGATGCTGAAGCTGATTGGCTAGCTGATACAGATGCTGAAGTGCTTTGACTTGCAGATACTGATACTGAAGCGCTTTGGCTTGCAGATACAGATGCTGAAGCGCTTTGGCTTGCAGATACTGATGCTGAAGCTGATTCACTTGCAGATACTGATGCTGAAGCGCTTTGGCTAGCTGATACAGATGCTGAAGTTGATTGACTTGAGCTTACAGAAGCTGAAGCTGATTCACTTGCAGATACTGACGCTGAAGCTGATTGGCTTGCAGATACTGATGCTGAAGTTGATTGGCTAGCTGATACAGATGCGCTAGCTGATTGACTTGCAGATACTGATGCTGAAGCGCTTTGGCTCGCACTTGCTGAGCTTGATGCTGATTGGCTTGCACTGATGCTTGCTGAGATAGAAGCTGAAGCGCTTTGGCTCGCACTAATTGACGCAGAGTGGCTCGCGCTTGCTGAGATAGAAGCTGAGTTCTGGTTGTTAG
>CAJNCQ010000030.1:0-935 GCA_905221265.1 bacterium
CAATCAGCTTCAGCATCAGTATCTGCAAGCCAAAGCGCTTCAGCATCAGTATCTGCAAGCCAAAGCGCTTCAGCATCTGTATCAGCTAGCCAAAGTGCTTCAGCTTCTGTAAGTGCAAGTCAATCAGCTTCAGCGTCTGTATCAGCAAGCCAAAGCGCTTCAGCATCAGTATCTGCAAGCCAATCAGCTTCAGCATCAGTATCAGCAAGCCAAAGCGCTTCAGCATCTGTATCAGCTAGTCAATCAGCAAGCGCATCAGTAAGCTCAAGTCAATCAACTTCAGCATCAGTATCTGCAAGTGAATCAGCTTCAGCATCAGTATCTGCAAGTGAATCAGCTTCAGCATCAGTATCTGCAAGCCAAAGCGCTTCAGCATCAGTATCTGCAAGCCAAAGCGCTTCAGCTTCTGTAAGCTCAAGTGAATCAGCTTCAGCATCAGTATCTGCAAGCCAATCAGCTTCAGCTTCTGTAAGCTCAAGTCAATCAACTTCAGCATCAGTAAGCTCAAGCCAATCAACTAGCGCATCAGTATCTGCAAGCCAATCAGCTAGCGCATCAGTATCAGCAAGTGAATCAGCTAGCGCATCTGTATCAGCTAGTCAATCAGCTTCAGCATCAGTAAGCTCAAGTCAATCAGCTTCAGCTTCTGTATCTGCAAGTGAATCAGCTTCAGCTTCTGTAAGCTCAAGTCAATCAGCTTCAGCATCAGTATCTGCAAGCCAAAGCGCTTCAGCATCAGTATCTGCAAGCCAATCAGCTTCAGCATCAGTATCTGCAAGCCAATCAGCTTCAGCATCAGTATCTGCAAGCCAATCAGCTAGCGCATCAGTATCTGCAAGCCAATCAGCTAGCGCATCTGTATCAGCTAGTCAATCAGCTTCAGCATCAGTAAGCTCAAGTCAATCAGCTTCAGCATCAGTATCTGCAAGTGAATC
>CAJNCQ010000031.1:0-932 GCA_905221265.1 bacterium
CTTACTGATGCTGAAGCGCTTTGGCTTGCAGATACTGATGCTGAAGTTGATTGACTTGCTGATACAGATGCTGAAGTGCTTTGGCTTGCAGATACTGACGCTGATGCTGATTGACTTGAGCTTACTGATGCTGAAGCGCTTTGGCTAGCTGATACAGATGCTGAAGCGCTTTGGCTTGCAGATACTGATGCTGATGCTGATTGGCTTGCTGATACTGATGCTGAAGTTGATTGGCTAGCTGATACAGATGCGCTAGCTGATTCACTTGCAGATACTGATGCTGAAGCGCTTTGGCTTGCTGATACTGATGCTGAAGTGCTTTGGCTAGCTGATACAGACGCTGAAGCTGATTGACTTGAGCTTACAGAAGCTGAAGCTGATTCACTTGCAGATACTGATGCGCTAGTTGATTGACTAGCTGATACTGATGCTGAAGCTGATTGGCTTGCAGATACTGATGCTGAAGTGCTTTGGCTAGCTGATACAGACGCTGAAGCACTTTGGCTTGCAGATACTGATGCTGAAGCGCTTTGGCTTGCAGATACTGATGCGCTAGTTGATTGACTTGCTGATACAGATGCTGAAGCTGATTCACTTGCAGATACTGATGCTGAAGTGCTTTGGCTAGCTGATACTGATGCTGAAGTTGATTCACTTGTACTTACTGATGCGCTAGCTGATTGGCTTGCAGATACTGATGCTGAAGCGCTTTGGCTTGCACTTACTGATGCTGAAGTGCTTTGGCTTGCACTTACTGATGCGCTTGCTGATTGACTTGCAGATACAGACGCTGAAGCTGATTCGCTTGCTGATACTGATGCTGAAGCGCTTTGGCTTGCACTTACTGATGCGCTTGTTGATTGACTTGCAGATACAGACGCTGAAGCGCTTTGGCTAGCTGATACTGATGCGCTTGCTGATTGACTTGAGCT
>CAJNCQ010000032.1:0-805 GCA_905221265.1 bacterium
AGTTAGATTGTTGTGACGCACTTGTACTCAAGCTGCTTGAAACGCTATTGCTCAAGCTTACTGAAGTACTTGTTGAAGCTGACACGCTGTTGCTCATGCTTGTGCTTGCTGATTGGCTGGCACTGATTGAGGCAGATACGCTGTTGCTCATGCTTGTGCTTGCTGATTGGCTGGCACTGATTGAGGCAGATACGCTGTTGCTCATGCTTGTGCTTGCTGATTGGCTAGCACTGATTGAGGCAGATACGCTGTTGCTCATGCTTGTGCTTGCTGATTGGCTAGCACTGATTGACGCTGACACGCTGTTGCTCATGCTTGTGCTTGCTGATTCAGATGCACTAATTGACGCTGACACGCTGTTGCTCATGCTTGTGCTTACTGATTGGCTCGCACTGATTGACGCTGATACGCTGTTGCTCATGCTTGTGCTTGCTGATTGGCTCGCACTGATTGAAGCAGATACGCTGTTGCTCATGCTTGTGCTTGCTGATTGGCTAGCACTGATTGAGGCAGACACGCTGTTGCTCATGCTTGTGCTTGCTGATTCAGATGCACTAATTGAAGCTGACACGCTGTTGCTCATGCTTGTGCTTGCTGATTGGCTAGCACTGATTGACGCTGACACGCTGTTGCTCATGCTTGTGCTTGCTGATTCAGATGCACTAATTGACGCTGACACGCTGTTGCTCATGCTTGTGCTTACTGATTGGCTTGCACTGATTGACGCTGATACGCTGTTGCTCATGCTTGTGCTTGCTGATTGGCTCGCACTGATTGAAGCAGATACGCTGTTGCTCATGCTTGT
>CAJNCQ010000033.1:0-796 GCA_905221265.1 bacterium
GGCAGCGCAACTACGCTTTGTTAATGGTCATGAGGTTAACAAAGGGTCGCAATTGGATAAAAGAAAGGAATAGAATGTTTCGAAGTAAAAAATTTAACAAAGATTTCGAGATTGTAGATGAGAAAAAGCGTTATAAGCTTTACAAGTCGGGTAAAAACTGGGTAAAAGCCTCGAACTCTCAATTGGATCTCTTCCGTATTGGTGGGATGGGCGAAGTTGTCTCTAGTACCCTGTCAGACACTGAAGAACTTGATCACGCACACCTTAGTTTTAACACGCTAGCGGGTATAGGGGGAATCCTGGCCGCGGGAGCTGCAGGATTTGTGATGACTCAAGAGCAAACTGTTTATGCGGATGAAACATCTGAGTATACAGAAAAGGATAAAACAGTCATCGCAGCTGAACCAAAAGCAGCTGAAACAACTGAGACAAGTACTAACTCAATCATCGCTCAAGCGCAAGCAGAAGTAAAGAAAGCTCAAGCAGAACAAGCATCTGCCTCAGCTTCTGTATCAGTCAGTCAATCTGTTGAGGCTCAAGCGAGTGCGAGTCAGTCAGCTTCAGTCAGTCAATCTGCCTCAGCGAGTCAGTCAGCATCTGCAAGTGCTTCAACATCAGCAAGTCAGTCAACTGCTCCAGCATCTGAGTCAGCGAGTCAATCAACATCAGCTCCTGTATCAGCTTCAGCAAGTGCCAAAGCATCTGCATCAGTAAGCTCTACACCATCAGCGTCAGCGAGCGCTCCAGCACCTGCCTCTGTAGTTGAGAGTACATCAGCTGTTAGCGAACCATCAGC
>CAJNCQ010000034.1:0-768 GCA_905221265.1 bacterium
ATCAGCAAGCACAAGCATGAGCAACAGCGTGTCTGCCTCAATCAGTGCGAGCCACTCAGCAAGCACAAGCTTGAGCAACAGCGTGTCAGCTTCAATTAGTGCATCTGAATCAGCAAGCACAAGCTTGAGCAACAGCGTATCTGCCTCAATCAGTACTTCAGTATCAGCAAGCACAAGCTTGAGCAACAGCGTGTCAGCTTCAATTAGTGCTAGCCAATCAGCAAGCACAAGCTTGAGCAACAGCGTATCTGCTTCAATTAGTGCATCTGAATCAGCAAGCACCAGCATGAGCAACAGCGTGTCTGCTTCAATCAGTGCTAGCCAATCAGCAAGCACAAGCTTGAGCAACAGCGTATCTGCTTCAATTAGTGCTAGCCAATCAGCAAGCACAAGCTTGAGTAACAGCGTGTCAGCTTCAATTAGTGCAAGTCAATCAGCAAGCACAAGCTTGAGCAACAGCGTATCAGCCTCAATCAGTGCTTCAGTATCAGCAAGCACAAGCTTGAGCAACAGTGTGTCTGCATCAATTAGTGCGAGTCAATCAGCAAGCACAAGCTTGAGCAACAGCGTATCTGCTTCAATCAGTGCGAGCCAATCAGCAAGCACAAGCTTGAGCAACAGCGTGTCTGCCTCAATTAGTGCATCTGAATCAGCAAGCACAAGCTTGAGCAACAGCGTGTCAGCTTCAATTAGTGCTAGCCAATCAGCAAGCACCAGCTTGAGTAACAGCGTATCTGCTTCAATCAGTGCATCTGAATCAGCAAGCAC
>CAJNCQ010000035.1:0-653 GCA_905221265.1 bacterium
CTTCTATCTCAGCAAGCGCGAGCCACTCTGCGTCAGTATCAGCAAGCCAAAGCGCTTCAGCATCAGTAAGTGCAAGCCAATCAGCATCTGTATCAGCTAGCCAATCAGCAAGCGCCTCTGTATCAGCAAGTCAAAGTGCTTCAGCATCAGTAAGCGCGAGCCAAAGTGCCTCAACTTCAGCATCTAACAACCAGAACTCAGCTTCTATCTCAGCAAGCGCGAGCCACTCTGCGTCAATTAGTGCGAGCCAAAGCGCTTCAGCATCAGTAAGTGCTAGTCAATCAGCATCTGTATCAGCTAGCCAATCAGCAAGCGCCTCTGTGTCAGCAAGTCAAAGTACTTCAGCATCAGTAAGCGCGAGCCAAAGTGCTTCAGCTTCAGCATCTAACAACCAGAACTCAGCTTCTATCTCAGCAAGCGCGAGCCAGTCTGCGTCAATTAGTGCAAGCCAAAGCGCTTCAGCATCAGTAAGTGCAAGTCACTCAGCATCTGTATCAGCTAGCCAATCAGCAAGCGCATCAGAATCAGCTAGTCAAAGTGCTTCAACATCAGTAAGCGCGAGCCAAAGTGCCTCAACTTCAGCATCTAACAACCAGAACTCAGCTTCTATCTCAGCAAGCGCGAGCCACTCTGCGTCAGTATCAGCAAGCCAA
>CAJNCQ010000036.1:0-650 GCA_905221265.1 bacterium
CTGCAAGCCAATCAGCTTCAGCTTCTGTATCAGCTAGCCAAAGTGCTTCAGCATCAGTATCTGCAAGCCAATCAGCTAGCGCATCTGAATCAGCAAGCACAAGCATGAGCAACAGCGTGTCTGCTTCAATTAGTGCAAGTCACTCAGCAAGCACAAGCATGAGCAACAGCGTGTCTGCATCAATTAGTGCATCTGAATCAGCAAGCACAAGCATGAGCAACAGCGTATCAGCGTCAATCAGTGCTTCAGTATCAGCAAGCACAAGCTTGAGCAACAGCGTGTCTGCTTCAATCAGTGCGAGCCACTCAGCAAGCACAAGCATGAGCAACAGCGTGTCTGCATCAATTAGTGCATCTGAATCAGCAAGCACAAGCATGAGCAACAGCGTGTCTGCTTCAATTAGTGCAAGTCAATCAGCAAGCACAAGCATGAGCAACAGCGTATCTGCTTCAATCAGTGCATCTGAATCAGCAAGCACAAGCATGAGCAACAGCGTGTCTGCTTCAATCAGTGCGAGCCACTCAGCAAGCACAAGCTTGAGTAACAGCGTATCTGCTTCAATCAGTGCGAGCCAATCAGCAAGCACAAGCATGAGCAACAGCGTGTCTGCCTCAATCAGTGTGAGCCAATCAGCAAGCACAAGCATGAGC
>CAJNCQ010000037.1:0-634 GCA_905221265.1 bacterium
CTCGCACTAATTGACGCAGAGTGGCTCGCGCTTGCTGAGATAGAAGCTGAGTTCTGGTTGTTAGATGCTGAAGCTGAAGCTGATTGGCTTGAGCTTACTGAAGCTGAAGTGCTTTGACTAGCTGATTCTGATGCGCTTGCTGATTGGCTAGCTGATACAGATGCTGATTGACTTGCACTTACTGATGCTGAAGCTGATTGGCTTGAGCTTACTGAAGCACTTACGCTTGCACTTGCTGAGGCACTTTGGCTCGCACTTGCTGAGCTTGATGCTGATTGGCTTGCACTGATGCTTGCTGAGATAGAAGCTGAAGCGCTTTGGCTCGCACTAATTGACGCAGAGTGGCTCGCGCTTGCTGAGATAGAAGCTGAGTTCTGGTTGTTAGATGCTGAAGCTGAAGCTGATTGGCTTGCACTTACTGATGTTGAAGCACTTTGACTAGCTGATTCTGATGCGCTAGCTGATTGACTTGCAGATACTGATGCTGAAGCGCTTTGGCTCGCACTTGCTGAGCTTGATGCTGATTGGCTTGCACTGATGCTTGCTGAGATAGAAGCTGAAGCGCTTTGGCTCGCACTAATTGACGCAGAGTGGCTCGCGCTTGCTGAGATAGAAGCTGAGTTCTGGTTGTTAG
>CAJNCQ010000038.1:0-634 GCA_905221265.1 bacterium
TTGAAGGAACTAGAGACCTCTGCTGAAAAATTAGAGAAATTACAGCAACAATTCCAGGATTCGCCTGATATAGCTTTACGTTATGCCAGGATTTTGGTCAATTTGTCAACCAAGCAAACTGAATTGAAGGAATGGAAGGCTACTGTCGAAAAATTAGAGAAATTACAGCAACAATTCCAGGATTCGCCTGATATAGCTTTGCTGTATGCCATGATTTTGGTCAATTTGTCAGATAAGCAGACTGAGTTAAAGGAAATCGAGGCTACTGTCGAAAAATTAGAGAAATTACAGCAACAATTCCAGAATTCACATGATATAGCTTTACGTTATGCCATGATTTTGCTTAATTTATCAATCGAGCAGACGGAATTAAAAGAGCTGGAAACTTCTGCTGAGAAATTACAAGTCTTGCAACAACAATTCCAAGATTCATATGATATAGCAGAAGCATTGGCTATGATTTTGCTTAATTTATCAACCGAGCAGACGGAATTAAAAGAGTTGGAGACTACTGCTGAGAAATTACAAGTCTTGCAACAACAATTCCAGGATTCACATGATATAGCTTTGCCGTATGCCATGATTTTGTTCAATTTGTCAACCGAGCAAACTGAGTTGAAGGAACTAGAGACCT
>CAJNCQ010000039.1:0-585 GCA_905221265.1 bacterium
TCAGCTTCTATCTCAGCAAGCGCGAGCCACTCTGCGTCAGTATCAGCAAGCCAAAGCGCTTCAGCATCAGTAAGTGCTAGTCAATCAGCATCTGTATCAGCAAGCCAAAGCGCTTCAGCATCAGTAAGCTCAAGTCAATCAGCTTCAGCATCAGTATCAGCAAGCCAAAGCGCTTCAGCATCAGTAAGTGCTAGTCAATCAGCATCTGTATCAGCAAGCCAATCAGCTTCAGCTTCAGTATCTGCAAGTCAAAGTACTTCAGCATCAGTAAGCGCCAGCCAAAGTGCTTCAGCTTCAGCATCTAACAACCAGAACTCAGCTTCTATCTCAGCAAGCGCGAGCCACTCTGCGTCAGTATCAGCAAGCCAAAGCGCTTCAGCATCAGTAAGTGCAAGCCAATCAGCATCTGTATCAGCTAGCCAATCAGCAAGCGCCTCTGTATCAGCAAGTCAAAGTACTTCAGCATCAGTAAGCGCCAGCCAAAGTGCCTCAGCTTCAGCATCTAACGACCAGAACTCAGCTTCTATCTCAGCAAGCGCGAGCCACTCTGCGTCAGTATCAGCAAGCCAAAGCGCTTCAGCATCA
>CAJNCQ010000040.1:0-494 GCA_905221265.1 bacterium
ACAACAAGCACCAAACGCTTGCCTGACTGCTTGGATGTTTGGTCTGCAAAACGCATTAAAGAACAAGGTGCAGATGCTGTTAAGTTCTTGCTTTACTACGATGTAGACAGCTCTGACGAACTCAATCAACAAAAACAAGCCTACATCGAACGCATTGGCTCTGAATGTGTGGCGGAAGACATTCCATTCTTCCTTGAAATCCTCGCTTACGATGAAAAAATCGCTGATGCTGGCTCTGCAGAATACGCCAAAGTAAAACCACACAAGGTTATCGGTGCTATGAAGGTCTTCTCAGACCCACGCTTCAACATCGACGTTTTGAAAGTGGAAGTTCCAGTCAACGTCAAATACGTTGAAGGCTTTGGCGATGGTGAAATCGTGCATACTCGTGAAGAAGCGGTAGCTTTCTTCAAAGCGCAAGACGAAGCAACAAATCTTCCTTACATCTACTTGAGTGCGGGTGTATCAGCTAAACTCTTCCAAGAAACCCTTGT
>CAJNCQ010000041.1:0-463 GCA_905221265.1 bacterium
CTAACAACCAGAACTCAGCTTCTATCTCAGCAAGCGCGAGCCACTCTGCGTCAATTAGTGCGAGCCAAAGCGCTTCAGCATCGGTAAGTGCTAGTCAATCAGCATCTGTATCAGCTAGCCAATCAGCAAGCGCCTCTGTATCAGCAAGTCAAAGTACTTCAGCATCAGTAAGCGCCAGCCAAAGTGCCTCAGCTTCAGCATCTAACAACCAGAACTCAGCTTCTATCTCAGCAAGCGCGAGTCACTCTGCGTCAGTATCAGCAAGCCAAAGCGCTTCAGCATCAGTAAGTGCAAGCATCAGTGCTTCAGTGAGCTCAAGTCAATCGGCTTCAGCATCAGTATCTGCAAGTCAAAGTGCTTCAACATCAGTAAGCGCCAGCCAAAGTGCTTCAGCATCAGTAAGTGCAAGCATCAGTGCTTCAGTGAGCTCAAGTCAATCGGCTTCAGCATCAGTATCTGCAAG
>CAJNCQ010000042.1:0-440 GCA_905221265.1 bacterium
AGTCAATCAGCTAGCGCATCAGTAAGCTCAAGTCAATCAACTTCAGCATCAGTATCTGCAAGTGAATCAGCTTCAGCATCAGTAAGCTCAAGTCAATCAGCTTCAGCATCTGTATCAGCTAGTCAATCAGCTAGTCAATCAGCTAGCGCATCAGTATCAGCAAGCCAAAGCGCTTCAGCTTCTGTAAGCTCAAGTGAATCAGCTTCAGCATCAGTATCTGCAAGCCAATCAGCTAGCGCATCTGTATCAGCTAGCCAATCAACTTCAGCATCAGTATCTGCAAGCCAATCAGCTAGCGCATCAGTATCTGCAAGCCAATCAGCTAGCGCATCAGTATCTGCAAGCCAATCAGCTAGCGCATCTGTATCAGCTAGTCAATCAGCTTCAGCATCAGTAAGCTCAAGTCAATCAGCTTCAGCATCAGTATCTGCAAGTGAATC
>CAJNCQ010000043.1:0-431 GCA_905221265.1 bacterium
GCTTCAGCATCAGTATCTGCAAGCGAATCAGCTTCAGCGTCTGTATCTGCAAGTGAATCAGCTTCAGCGTCTGTATCAGCAAGCGCATCAGTAAGCTCAAGTGAATCAGCTTCAGCATCTGTATCTGCAAGTCAATCAACTAGCGCATCTGTATCTGCAAGCCAAAGCGCTTCAGCATCAGTATCAGCTAGCCAATCAGCTTCAGCGTCTGTATCTGCAAGTCAATCAGTTAGCGCATCAGTAAGTGCAAGTGAATCAACTTCAGCATCAGTAAGTGCAAGTGAATCAACTAGCGCATCTGTATCTGCAAGCCAAAGCGCTTCAGCATCAGTATCAGCTAGCCAATCAACTAGCGCATCAGTAAGTGCTAGTCAATCAGCTTCAGCATCAGTATCTGCAAGCGAATCAGCTTCAGCGTCTGTATCTGCAAG
>CAJNCQ010000044.1:0-413 GCA_905221265.1 bacterium
TGGGACTTAGTCTTCTAAATCCATTTCAGAAGCTGCTGATTTCTTCTTCTTGCCAAGAAGAGAGGCAGTTGCCAAGGCAGCTACTCCTAATCCAAGACCAGCAAATTGGTTACTTGCAGTTCCTGTATTTGGAAGTTTTCTACCGTTTGAACGTCCTGGTCCAGCAGGTTGTTGTGCAGGAGCTTGTGAGTGGTTCAATGCACTTGAGATTGAAGCACTGTCAGACAAGCTAGCTGAGGTACTTGCGCTATTGCTCAAGCTTGTGCTTGTTGATTCGCACTAATTGATGCAGATACGCTGTTGCTCAAGCTTGCTGAAGTACTTGCTGAAGTTGAGGCATCACCTGAACCATTGCTTGTGCTTGTTGAACCTGAACCGCTACCTGAGTTGTTGCTTGCACTGATTGAAGCTGA
>CAJNCQ010000045.1:0-409 GCA_905221265.1 bacterium
GAATAATACGTCTTCGCCCGCTTTGTAGCCGGCGGCTTCGGTCGCCTCGACCATCAGTTGCAGGGCTTCTTTGTGGCTGTTCAGGTTGGGGGCGAAACCGCCTTCGTCGCCGACTGTGGTCGGGAAGCCTTTGCTGTCGCACAGTTTTTTCAAGGCGTGGAAAATTTCCGCACCGCAGCGCAACGCTTCGCGGAAAGATTTTGCGCCGACGGGCATAATCATAAACTCTTGGATGTTCAGGCTGTTGTTGGCGTGTTCGCCGCCGTTGATGACGTTCATCATCGGTACGGGCAGGGACATCGGACCTGCGCCGCCCAAGTAGCGGTAAAGCGGCAGCCCTGCATCTTCAGCGGCTGCGCGTGCTACGGCCATAGAAACGGCCAAAGTCGCGTTGGCACCCAAGTTACCT
>CAJNCQ010000046.1:0-404 GCA_905221265.1 bacterium
TGATGCTGAAGCTGATTCGCTTGAGCTTACTGATGCGCTTGCTGATTGGCTTGCACTTACTGATGCTGAAGTTGATTGACTTGAGCTTACTGATGCTGAAGCTGATTGACTAGCACTTACTGATGCGCTAGTTGATTGGCTTGCAGATACTGATGCTGAAGCTGATTGACTTGCAGATACTGACGCTGAAGCTGATTGGCTTGCTGATACTGATGCTGAAGCTGATTGACTTGCAGATACAGACGCTGAAGCTGATTGGCTTGCTGATACTGATGCTGAAGCTGATTGGCTTGCAGATACAGACGCTGAAGCTGATTGGCTTGCTGATACAGAAGCTGAAGCACTTTGGCTAGCTGATACAGATGCTGAAGCGCTTTGGCTTGCAGATACTGATGCTGAAGCGC
>CAJNCQ010000047.1:0-404 GCA_905221265.1 bacterium
GACGCAGACTGGCTCGCGCTTGCTGAGATAGAAGCTGAGTTCTGGTTGTTAGATGCTGAAGCTGAAGCACTTTGGCTGGCGCTTACTGATGCTGAAGCGCTTTGGCTTGCAGATACTGATGCTGAAGTACTTTGACTTGCAGATACTGACGCTGAAGCACTTTGGCTTGCACTTACTGACGCTGATGCTGAAGCGCTTTGGCTTGCTGATACTGACGCAGAGTGGCTCGCGCTTGCTGAGATAGAAGCTGAGTTCTGGTTGTTAGATGCTGAAGCTGAGGCACTTTGGCTCGCGCTTACTGATGCTGAAGTACTTTGACTTGCTGACACAGAGGCGCTTGCTGATTGGCTAGCTGATACAGATGCTGATTGGCTTGCACTTACTGATGCTGAAGCGCTTTGGCT
>CAJNCQ010000048.1:0-401 GCA_905221265.1 bacterium
AGTGCTAGCCAATCAGCAAGCACAAGCTTGAGCAACAGCGTATCTGCTTCAATTAGTGCATCTGAATCAGCAAGCACAAGCATGAGCAACAGCGTGTCTGCTTCAATCAGTGCTAGCCAATCAGCAAGCACCAGCTTGAGTAACAGCGTATCTGCTTCAATCAGTGCATCTGACTCAGTAAGCACAAGCTTGAGCAACAGCGTGTCAGCTTCAATTAGTGCTAGCCAATCAGCAAGCACAAGCTTGAGCAACAGCGTATCTGCTTCAATTAGTGCATCTGAATCAGCAAGCACAAGCATGAGCAACAGCGTGTCTGCTTCAATCAGTGCTAGCCAATCAGCAAGCACCAGCTTGAGCAACAGCGTATCTGCTTCAATTAGTGCATCTGAATCAGCAAGCAC
>CAJNCQ010000049.1:0-397 GCA_905221265.1 bacterium
CTAACAACCAGAACTCAGCTTCTATCTCAGCAAGCGCGAGCCACTCTGCGTCAATTAGTGCGAGCCAAAGCGCTTCAACTTCTATCTCAGCAAGCATCAGTGCAAGCCAATCAGCATCAAGCTCAGCAAGTGCGAGCCAAAGTGCCTCAGCAAGTGCGAGCGTAAGTGCTTCTGTAAGCTCAAGCCAATCAGCTTCAGCATCAGTAAGTGCAAGCATCAGTGCAAGCCAATCAGCATCTGTATCAGCTAGCCAATCAGCCAGCGCCTCTGTATCAGCAAGTCAAAGTGCTTCAACATCAGTAAGCGCGAGCCAAAGTGCCTCAGCTTCAGCATCTAACAACCAGAACTCAGCTTCTATCTCAGCAAGCGCGAGCCACTCTGCGTCAATTAGTGCGAG
>CAJNCQ010000050.1:0-390 GCA_905221265.1 bacterium
AGAAAATTTATCATTCATCAAGCTCTCAAGTACCGTGTAGTCCGTAAATAGATAAAAGCGATCCATACTTACTCGACGGGAGAACATGGCATGTTTACCAGCAAATTCTGAAACAAAATTGGCTACAAAACTATTGATATGACTGATATCAGACTCCGATGTTTCATCTTCTAAATCATCATAGTTGTCAACGGAAACGATCCCAATCACAGGTCGACTCGTTACTAACTCAACAGTCGCTTCGTATTCTCCAGACACATCAAAGAAGTAAAGAACTCCAGACACCTTGTCCATATGAACCGAATAGCGGGTCTCACCCAAGGTAGCATAAGAACCTGGATTTCCTACCGATGCCTTGATAATTGTTTGAATTAATGCCACATCAATCTC
>CAJNCQ010000051.1:0-374 GCA_905221265.1 bacterium
ACAAGCTTGAGTAACAGCGTGTCAGCTTCAATTAGTGCAAGTCAATCAGCAAGCACAAGCTTGAGCAACAGCGTATCTGCCTCAATCAGTACTTCAGTATCAGCAAGCACCAGCATGAGCAACAGCGTGTCTGCATCAATTAGTGCATCTGAATCAGCAAGCAACAACTCAAGTAGTACTTCAGTTTCAACAAGTACTTCAGTAAGCATGAGCAATAGCGTTTCAAGCAGCTTGAGTACAAGTGCGTCACAACAATCTAACTCATTCAGCTATAGTAAGGGTGAGCCAACAAGCGAATCTAAGCCAGAGTTTAACCTTCCTAGCTACCTTGAATCTGTAAGTGCAAGTGAGTCAGTTTCACTCAGCAAGTCAGT
>CAJNCQ010000052.1:0-356 GCA_905221265.1 bacterium
GCATCACCTGAACCATTGCTTGTGCTTGTTGAACCTGAACCGCTACCTGAGTTGTTGCTTGCACTGATTGAAGCTGAAACTGATTGGCTAGCTGATACAGATGCTGAAGTGCTTTGACTTGCAGATACTGATGCGCTAGCTGATTGACTAGCTGAGCCATTGCTTGTGCTTGCTGAACCTGAACCGCTACCTGAGTTGTTGCTTGCACTGATTGATGCAGAAATGCTGTCACTCAAGCTTGCGCTTGTTGAGACTGACTCACTTGCGCTGATTGAGGCTGAAGTACTATCGCTCAATGATACGCTTACTGACTTGCTGAGTGAAACTGACTCACTTGCACTTACAGATTCAAGGTA
>CAJNCQ010000053.1:0-344 GCA_905221265.1 bacterium
GCCCTTCACGCTGTTGCGCAAGCACAGAAAGAAGGTGGTATTGCAGCCTTTATCGATGCGGAACATGCTCTTGACCCAGCCTATGCTGCAGCCCTTGGTGTGAACATTGACGAATTGCTCTTGTCACAACCAGACTCAGGTGAACAAGGTCTTGAAATTGCTGGAAAATTGATTGACTCAGGTGCAGTTGACCTCGTCGTTATCGACTCGGTTGCGGCCCTTGTACCTCGTGCAGAAATTGATGGGGATATTGGTGACAGCCACGTTGGTTTGCAAGCTCGTATGATGAGCCAGGCCATGCGTAAACTCGGAGCTTCTATCAATAAAACCAAAACAATTGCCAT
>CAJNCQ010000054.1:0-344 GCA_905221265.1 bacterium
GCTATCCGAAATGGTGGCTCTCTTCTAGACGTCAAATTAGTCTGGGAAGGTGGCAAGGCTGAGTTTTATGAATTGGCAAGCTTCCATCAAGCATTAACAGAAGAATCGGTTCAATCAAGCAAGGGTGAAGAAGAACCACCAGTTTTGAGCAAACCGGACTTTACAGGTGGTGTGAATGCGGCTGAGGCAGCAGTGCATGAAGTACCAGAGTACACAGGTCCACTTAGTACAGCAGGAGATCAGCCAGCACCGATAGTTGAGAAACTAGACTTTACAGGTGGTGTGAACGCGGTAGAAGCAGCAGTACATGAAGTACCAGAGTACACAGGTCCACTTGGTACAGC
>CAJNCQ010000055.1:0-335 GCA_905221265.1 bacterium
AAAGAGGTGATTTAACACGCCCTGATCGCCAAAAACTTGGTCATGCAGTTGGTCTGTCAAACTCAACAAGTGCTCCGTCACCTTTTCTTGGCGCCAGAGAACGACATTAATCAGTAAGACACCTGCATTAAAAGTGCTAGGAACTAGAGCATCTGCGACAGCAGCTACTGGCCAGTCCTCCATGTCTTCTAAAAAGAGTTGATCTAGGTTTGATCTAACGATAATATCCGAATCCAGATACAAGGCTAGGTCTTCGCTAACAAACCGAGGAATAAAATAACGAAAGAAAGTTGCATAACTTAAGTGAGCTAGTGGTAAACTATATTCTTTCAAAC
>CAJNCQ010000056.1:0-334 GCA_905221265.1 bacterium
TATCTGCAAGTCAATCAACTTCAGCATCAGTATCTGCAAGTGAATCAGCTTCAGCATCAGTATCAGCAAGCGAATCAGCAAGCGCATCAGTAAGCTCAAGTGAATCAGCTTCAGCGTCTGTATCTGCAAGTCAATCAGCAAGCGCATCAGTAAGCTCAAGTGAATCAGCTTCAGCGTCTGTATCTGCAAGTGAATCAGCTTCAGCATCAGTATCAGCAAGCCAATCAACTAGCGCATCAGTAAGTGCTAGTCAATCAGCTTCAGCATCAGTATCTGCAAGCGAATCAGCTTCAGCGTCTGTATCTGCAAGTGAATCAGCTTCAGCGTCTGTATC
>CAJNCQ010000057.1:0-332 GCA_905221265.1 bacterium
TCAGCTAGTCAATCAGCTTCAGCATCAGTAAGCTCAAGTCAATCAGCTTCAGCATCAGTATCTGCAAGTGAATCAGCATCAGCATCAGTAAGCTCAAGTCAATCAGCTTCAGCATCTGTATCAGCTAGTCAATCAGCATCAGCATCAGTATCTGCAAGCCAAAGCGCTTCAGCATCAGTATCAGCTAGCCAAAGTGCTTCAGCTTCTGTAAGTGCAAGTCAATCAGCTTCAGCGTCTGTATCAGCTAGCCAAAGTGCTTCAGCATCAGTATCTGCAAGCCAAAGCGCTTCAGCATCAGTATCAGCTAGCCAATCAGCTTCAGCATCAGTATC
>CAJNCQ010000058.1:0-331 GCA_905221265.1 bacterium
GCGTAAATCAGCAGGTAGTCCCAAAGGAACCGATTGACTGTACCCACCAGAACAGACAATATATTTTCCATAAAATAAACCTTATCTTACAATTAAAATGACTGCCTTCCAAAAGACATTCCAATAAGGAAACACGGCGAGCAGACCGTATTTGCCGCAACAGATGCCTTAAATTGTCAACAATCGGGGAGAAGCTGCGCCATCATACCGTAAAATATCGTTAATTAAAACATTTCTTTATTTTTAAGCGGAAAGCGGAGGAAATCGCTTTCAGACGGCATCGACAACGGCACGGCATAAAACAGGATATTTTGGGTACTTGCAACTTATG
>CAJNCQ010000059.1:0-328 GCA_905221265.1 bacterium
AGCAATATTTAGGTAAAAGAGTTAAACGAGGGCTATTTAAATCTAGCATAGGCAAATCCCTAAACGCCGATATTAACGGTGCAATCGGCATTTTAAGAAAAGTATTCCCTGATGCAGTGAAAACTCTAAGGGATAGCGGAGTAGTGTTTACTCCAGTAAAAATCTCGTTGGCGTTTTAAACACGATGGGAAAATTTACAAAAAATAACTTTTTAAATACTTTTAATAAGATTAAAGAGTTTTTTAGACATGGACTTTTTGTTTCATGTTCTTTTTCCTTTCTCATTCCATGTTAGACACTAAACCGATCACGGCAAAATCTTGATTAT
>CAJNCQ010000060.1:0-304 GCA_905221265.1 bacterium
CTTCCAGATTGTTGAAAATCGCTGATTTGACCTTGGATTGAAATTGAAAATCATCTGTGTTAAAAGATTCAGCAATTCTCTGAGCCGTTTTTTCCAGTTCCTTGATGGATTTTTTTGGCGAAATCTTAGGTGCAACAGCTAGGAGATTTTCTGAAAAGTAGTTCAAAAAAGTCCCATTGTACTTGATTCGTTTTTCGATGAGATGGTACTTGCGACTCTGTAGATTAACCACCAAAGCTTCGTCAGCTCCCGTTCCAAATCCAGGTAGGTTATTCTGAGTTAGCTTAATTGGATTATCAACTTC
>CAJNCQ010000061.1:0-298 GCA_905221265.1 bacterium
ATAGACCTAGATTTCTACTAATCAATACCAATAAGGCCAACAAACAAAATGCAATACCATTGAGAATCATATGAAGCAAAATGGACATCTCTAAACGCTCAGTCTTATAGGCTGTCCAAGTCAAAACCGTTGACATTCCTCCATAAATAATCACAGAAGGTAGATTGGTTGGCATATGGAGCAAGGCAAAGACAATTGCACCAACAACAAAGCCAAGTTTTTCTTTTCCACGGAAGATCTTTTTTGGAATAATCCCACGACACAAAATTTCTTCACAAATCGGCGCAATCAAGACTAA
>CAJNCQ010000062.1:0-295 GCA_905221265.1 bacterium
GCTTCAGCATCAGTATCTGCAAGCCAATCAGCTTCAGCTTCTGTATCAGCTAGCCAAAGTGCTTCAGCATCAGTATCTGCAAGCCAATCAGCTAGCGCATCTGAATCAGCAAGCACAAGCATGAGCAACAGCGTGTCAGCGTCAATCAGTGCTAGCCAATCAGCAAGCACAAGCATGAGCAACAGCGTGTCTGCCTCAATCAGTGCAAGCCAATCAGCAAGCACAAGCTTGAGCAACAGCGTGTCAGCTTCAATTAGTGCATCTGAATCAGCAAGCACAAGCTTGAGCAACAGCG
>CAJNCQ010000063.1:0-290 GCA_905221265.1 bacterium
AATGACGGTTCGGGCATTCCTTAAATTACCCGTGTATCGCTGTAAATCTTAGAGATGGCGGAATATAGTGGATTAACAAAAACCAGTACGGCGTTGCCTCGCCTTAGCTCAAAGAGAACGATTCTCTAAGGTGCTGAAGCACCAAGTGAATCGGTTCCGTACTATTTGTACTGTCTGCGGCTTCGTCGCCTTGTCCTGATTTTTGTTAATCCACTATAAAAGCAGCCTGCACATTGAAAATGCCGCCCAAGCAAACTTTCAGTTTGCCAGCCTCGTCCTAGCCCTCTCCC
>CAJNCQ010000064.1:0-288 GCA_905221265.1 bacterium
AAACACCTGTCGCCGTTGTTAGAAGGGATAGCTGAAGGTACGACCGTCTATGCCGACAAAGGCTATGACAGTGCGGAAAACCGGCAACATCTGGAAGAACATCAGTTGCTGGACGGCATTATGCGCAAAGCCTGCCGCAACCGTCCGCTGACGGAAACGCAAACCAAACGCAACCGGTATTTGTCGAAGACCCGTTATGTGGTTGAACAGAGCTTCGGTACGCTGCACCGTAAATTCCGCTATGCGCGGGCAGCCTATTTCGGACTGATTAAGTGAGTGCGCAAAGCC
>CAJNCQ010000065.1:0-283 GCA_905221265.1 bacterium
ATTAACAGACAAACCACAAGTAATCAATGTAGAATATGTTGAAAAAGCAGCATCAACAGACGTCAAATACCAACCACAAGTAAATGGAGTTGACCAAGGAGCTGCGAAAGTAGTCGAAGTAACTGGAAGTGAGCATCACCAAGGAGATAGCGTAAGCTACACACCAGAAGGAGAAATCACAGGAACAGACGGAAAAGTATATGTACCAAAAGATCCAAAAGCAAAAACAGTTACATTAACAGACAAACCACAAGTAATCAATGTAGAATATGTTGAAAAAGCA
>CAJNCQ010000066.1:0-283 GCA_905221265.1 bacterium
GCTGATTGGCTCGCACTGATTGAAGCAGATACGCTGTTGCTCATGCTTGTGCTTGCTGATTGGCTCGCACTGATTGACGCTGACACGCTGTTGCTCATGCTTGTGCTTGCTGATTCAGATGCACTGATTGATGCGGATACGCTGTTGCTCATGCTTGTGCTTGCTGATACTGAAGCACTAATTGAAGCAGATACGCTGTTACTCAAGCTTGTGCTTGCTGATTGGCTAGCACTGATTGAGGCAGACACGCTGTTGCTCATGCTTGTGCTTGCTGATTCAGATG
>CAJNCQ010000067.1:0-279 GCA_905221265.1 bacterium
AGAAACAATTGGAAAACATCCAATCTGAATTCTCTCAATTTGTTACCCTAAATTCATCAGGTGACCCGGTTGAAGCGGCAGCAATTCTTGATTCAACTGAAAATCATATTCTCGCTTTGACACACATCGTTGAGCGAATTCCAGCTCTTGTTGAAACCTTGACAAAAGAACTGCCAGAACAATTAGCAGATTTGGAAGAAGGTTATCGCAAGCTGTTGGATGCCAACTACCACTTTACAGAAACAGATATCGAGTCTCGTTTCCAACTTTTGCATGAAT
>CAJNCQ010000068.1:0-279 GCA_905221265.1 bacterium
TCTCTGCTTCTGGTTTGCGAGATTGAAAAACAAGCTTATAGAAATTCGCTTCGTTGATGAAATTGGCTTGTTGGACTCCTCCGTTTGTAAGGAGGTCGGTAGTAACGACCCCCTTTGAATTTAGCCTTTTGATGTCTAAAATAACCTTTTTCTAAAAAATGATTTAAAAATTCTCGGTCTCTCATTTTAGGACCTCGTAGACATCCTTAGCAATTTTAGAAATGGTATCATAATCAGAATTTTTAGTAAAAATCGAAATAATGAAAGGAGAATCTGTAT
>CAJNCQ010000069.1:0-278 GCA_905221265.1 bacterium
CAACTAGCGCATCAGTAAGCTCAAGTGAATCAGCTTCAGCGTCTGTATCTGCAAGTGAATCAGCTTCAGCATCAGTAAGTGCAAGTCAATCAACTAGCGCATCAGTAAGCTCAAGTGAATCAACTTCAGCATCAGTATCTGCAAGTGAATCAGCTTCAGCGTCTGTATCTGCAAGTCAATCAACTAGCGCATCAGTAAGTGCAAGTGAATCAGCTTCAGCGTCTGTATCTGCAAGTGAATCAGCTTCAGCATCAGTATCAGCAAGCCAATCAACTAGC
>CAJNCQ010000070.1:0-276 GCA_905221265.1 bacterium
CTGGTGATCCAGTAGCATTGAGTAAAGCTTTTGTCCAAGAAATTCAAGCACCAGTTTGTTTAGCTGGAAGTATTGATTGTTATGAACGTTTGGATGAAGTAATAGAAACGAATCCATGGGCCTTTACAGTTGGCAGTGCATTTTTTGAAGAAAAATTTGGATCTGATATTCATGAGCAGATTAATAATGTTTGTGATTATATAGGTAGATAATTTAAAATAGATTTTCAGAGTGAATTTACCCTCCAGAAATTAGATTTTTATATCTGACTTTTGG
>CAJNCQ010000071.1:0-275 GCA_905221265.1 bacterium
TCAATTATTATTCACTCTAAGCAGTCATATGCTCTTTATTTATTTGAGTTTTTACCTTTTAAAGGATCTTGTGAGATGGGAAAAGGTTTTAAAAGTAACTGCTATTAACACAAAAAAAGTTCGTTTGTTGGTAGGCTTTTTTAGTATTGTAATGGGCTACATCTTGAGTTCATTCTTTATCAGTTTATATCAATTGTGGCAAGAAGCACTTAGAGGATTATTATAAAATCAAAAGTAAAGAAAGCAACTATGGAAAAAATTGTGGTTCAAGGCGG
>CAJNCQ010000072.1:0-273 GCA_905221265.1 bacterium
CCCTGATTTTCAGTCGGCAGACGGGCATTTGTTATTTGCCAGAACGTTAGCCGCACAAGAAAAATACGCTGATGCGGAAAGCGAGTTTGAAGTATTGATTTCTTATTACCCCGGCCCGCAGGCGCGTATTTACTATGCGGAAATGTTGGCGAAAATGAGTCGGTTACGTGAAGCCAACGAGCAGTATGTTGCCGTGGTTGATACGGCTAAACGCTCAAGACCTCATTATAGAAAACACCACCGGGAATGGATTAAGACCGCCAATGAGCGGCT
>CAJNCQ010000073.1:0-272 GCA_905221265.1 bacterium
GGCGAAGGTAGCGGTAAATGGTGCTGTGGTGGAGCGTGATCTGGTGGTGTTTGCACAGGTAGGCGCATACTTGTTCGGGACTGAGTTTGCGGCGGATAAGGGTGTCGATGTGCTGAATCAGCTGCGAATCGAGCTTATAGGGTTGTCGCTTACGCTGTTTGATAGTCCGGCTTTGCCGCTGGGCTTTTTCGGCGCTGTATTGCTGCCCTTGGGTGCGGTGCCGTCTGATTTCGCGGCTGATGGTGCTTTTGTGGCGGTTCAGCTGTTTGGCG
>CAJNCQ010000074.1:0-272 GCA_905221265.1 bacterium
ACGAACAGTTTTCACATTTTCTTGACTTGGAACTTCAAACATAACATCTAGCATGGTTTCTTCGATGATTGAGCGAAGACCACGTGCTCCAGTTTTACGTTCAATAGCTTTGTTAGCAATCTCTTGGAGAGCCTCATCGTCAAATTCAAGCTCTACATCGTCATATGAAAGCAAGGTCTGGTACTGTTTAACCAAGGCATTTCTTGGCTCTTTCAAAATGCGAACCAAGTCATCTACTGTCAACTGCTCCAAGGCTGCAAAGACAGGCAAGC
>CAJNCQ010000075.1:0-272 GCA_905221265.1 bacterium
CCTTTATCTGCCTTCATGAGGAAGATCCAGGTTTGAATGGAATTCTTGGCTTTAACGAAAACATCGCTAAAGAACATTTCCATATCTGTGGAGCGACAGGAGTGGCTGAGTACGCTATGATTGCGCGCGATGTTATGATTGCCTATGCAACCAAGGCCCATGTTCACATCCAGCATTTGTCTAAGGAAGAAAGTGTCAAGGTGGTGGAGTTTGCTCAGGGATTAGGGGCGCAAGTCACAGCAGAAGTAGCGCCACAACATTTCTCTAAGACA
>CAJNCQ010000076.1:0-271 GCA_905221265.1 bacterium
GGGAGATTACCTATGAAACTATTGTTCAGAAATCAAGCTTATCGTCTCTTGACTTTGTCACGCTTTTTCAATGCTTTTGGTGCTTCGATTTTCAATCTGGTCTTTATCGTCTATGCATCGACCTTGCCACAAGCATCTTTTGCTGTTGCTATGGCCAATATTGTCATGCTTCTTCCGACTCTCTTTACAGTTTTTGTAGGAATTCGGGCAGATTACACGAGGGACAAGGTCAAATGGATGACCTACAGCGGTTTGTTTCAGGCGGTTTTAT
>CAJNCQ010000077.1:0-269 GCA_905221265.1 bacterium
CTTGCCTTAAAATAAAGTACATTTCAATTATATGGTGTACATAAGGAAAAGTACAAAAATTTCCAGTTTTTGTGTCAAACAGATCTCAATCTTTGGAGTTTCATTGTTAATCATTATCTAGTGCTTTTTCTAGTTTCCAAATACTAAACCAGAATGAAATAGTCAGCAGAATAAGGAAAATAAAAAAGAGATTATCAGTAACGATACTTCTGTTCATTCTACATAACTGAAGAGCTACATAAGGAGCTATGAGATACAAAATACATTGT
>CAJNCQ010000078.1:0-267 GCA_905221265.1 bacterium
AAAAACGTCGAAGGCCGTCTGAAAATGGCGCCGACCTGCCCGCTGATCCTGCCTTACCACATCGCGCTCGACCAAGCCCGCGAAGCATCGCGCGGCAAAGGCAAAATCGGCACGACCGGCCGCGGCATCGGCCCTGCCTACGAAGACAAAGTGGCACGCCGCGCCATTCGCGCCGCCGATTTGCTGCATCCTGAAAAACTGCGTGAAAAACTGGATGTCGTCCTTGCTTATTACAACGTCCAACTGCAACATCTGCACAATGCCGAA
>CAJNCQ010000079.1:0-265 GCA_905221265.1 bacterium
GTTGCCATTGGTAGTCCTGCTCTTGCCTATCCATGTTTCTACGGGATTGATATCCAGACACGTCAGGAGTTGATTGCGGCTAATCATACCGTCGAGGAAACTTGCCAAATTATTGGTGCGGATAGCCTGACTTATCTTTCGATTGATGGCTTGATTGACTCTATTGGGATTGAAACAGATGCGCCAAATGGCGGTCTCTGTGTGGCTTACTTTGATGGGAAATATCCAACTCCTCTCTATGATTATGAAGAAGAATATCGTAGAA
>CAJNCQ010000080.1:0-263 GCA_905221265.1 bacterium
AACAGGTCCAGTTGAAGACAACATGGCCAACTCCGTTATCGCCCAGTTGCTCTTCTTGGATGCCCAAGACAGCACAAAAGATATTTACCTTTATGTCAATACACCTGGGGGCTCTGTTTCAGCTGGTTTGGCAATCGTTGATACCATGAACTTTATCAAAGCGGATGTCCAAACTATCGTTATGGGGATGGCTGCATCTATGGGGACTGTCATCGCATCAAGTGGTGCAAAAGGCAAACGTTTCATGCTTCCAAATGCAGAGT
>CAJNCQ010000081.1:0-262 GCA_905221265.1 bacterium
GTCAGCATTGACACAGACAAGGCGCCTTACTATGCCGCTCGTATCTTGGATAATGTGACCATTGCACCAAGTCCACAATGGTTGCAAAATCTTCTCATGAATGAAGGCATCCGTCCGATTAACAATGTAGTTGACGTAACCAACTATATCTTGCTTTACTTTGGTCAGCCTATGCATGCCTTTGACTTAGATACCTTTGAAGGAAGCGAGATCCGTGTGCGTGAAGCACGTGCTGGTGAAAAATTGGTGACCTTGGATGGGG
>CAJNCQ010000082.1:0-261 GCA_905221265.1 bacterium
AAAAAGCAGCGAAAGTTAAAGAACTAGAAGCGAAAGTAGCTGAAGAGAAAGATAAGATTGATCAAGCACCAAATGCACAAGGAGTAGCAGCAGCTAAGACAGCAGGAGAAGAAGCTATTAGCAACTTCCATACAAATGGAAACCTTCAAGATGTTAAAGATGCAGCTAAGACAGCATTAGAAAAAGCGGCTGAGAAAGAAACAGCAGAAATCAATAACGATGGAAGCTTAACAGACACAGAAAAAGCAGACAAAGTAAGAG
>CAJNCQ010000083.1:0-260 GCA_905221265.1 bacterium
GGTCGTCTGAAAATGGGTTTCAGACGACCTTTTTTAGGGTGGAAAGGGGAGTAGTTTAGAAAGTCCACACATATTCTGCGTATGGATTCCAAGTTGTATAGGGTGGTATCTTCCAAAAATACATATGAGTAGGATAGTGTTATGAGTTGACAACTTGTTTATTGAAAATATCTTTCTTGAACTGTACTAATTCTTGAATTGTCTGAACATTAGGATTGTATATCCACTCACGATCAAAATGTGTTTTTAGGCGTTTACTC
>CAJNCQ010000084.1:0-259 GCA_905221265.1 bacterium
GGCTACGATTAGCATAGGTTGGTAGGTCGATACCAGAATCTGAAAGAAGTTGTTCTTTGGCTTCTGGATTGAAAACTTCAGCTGAACCTTTTTGACCTTCTAGCTTAGCATGTAAAAAATCAAATTCTCTCTTTTCTTTCTCATTCAAATAATGAATATTTTTCAAAAGATAGTCATATCTCAGTTTTTCATGGTGTGTCAAAGGATTCTCTCTAGTCATTCCTTCTCCTTTCCTTTATCCTGTATGGTATAGATAGGA
>CAJNCQ010000085.1:0-259 GCA_905221265.1 bacterium
AAACAATCCACAATGTTATCTAGTTTTATCCACAGGTTGGGGATAAAATCAGAAACTGTTGATTTATTAAGCTTTTTACTGAAAAAAATAGTGGATAACCTTGTGAGCTAAAAAAATAAAAGAACAGCCTTATTTCAGGCTGTTGATAATTCTACTGTATTCTTCTTGATTTGAAAAAGAAATAATGATTTTTCCATTGTCTTTTTTAGACAATTTGATTTCTACATCTAATCCGAGTATTTTTTTTAACTGTTCTTCT
>CAJNCQ010000086.1:0-255 GCA_905221265.1 bacterium
CAGCCAATCTTCAAATTTCGGAAATTGGTCCCATTCTTTTCAAGATAAGGGAGAAAATCTTGTTTATACCATTTTTCCAGTAACTCTCCCCATTCACTTATCCCTCGTCCAATATAATCTTCGCCCCCTTTCCAAGGGTTTGCATCATCAGGAACTAAGGAATATATAAACCTAGATACTTCTTCTAATACATTGCTGTATGTATCAGGATCCGCAAAAAAGTTTGCTATCTTACTTGGTGTAAAATCATCTATA
>CAJNCQ010000087.1:0-255 GCA_905221265.1 bacterium
CCAAGTTACTGATTGTGAATGTTGAATTTTGCAGTTCACTTGGAGCCAATTTACCATCCAAGGTACGGCCAATGACGTTCTTGAAAGCTACGACCAGCTCTGACAAGCTTAATTTTTCAGCATTGTAAACAACAGGTGTCATCAATCCATTATCCATCCCAACTGCCATAGCAAGGTTGACGTAGTTATGAGTGATAATAGTCTTGCCATCTTCAGTCAATGAAGCGTTGATGAAAGGGTGTTTCATAAGAGTCT
>CAJNCQ010000088.1:0-255 GCA_905221265.1 bacterium
TCTAGAGATTAGGCACGAGAAACGTAAGTTCCTTCTGCAGTGTTGATGATCAATTTTTGTCCAGCTTCGATGAAGTCAGGAACGTTGACAACAAGTCCAGTTTCCATAGTTGCTGGTTTACCAGAACCTGTAACAGTAGCACCTTTGATAGATGGTTGTGTTTCAGCAACTGTCAATTCAACAGTAGTTGGTACAGTTACACCGATTACTTCAGTTCCGTAGAATTGGATTTTAACATCAGAATTTTCAAGGATG
>CAJNCQ010000089.1:0-253 GCA_905221265.1 bacterium
ACCCCAAGATTTCCAGATGTTGGAGTTTTCATCCCAACCGGAGCATCAATCCCAGACGCTACAAAGCGGTGTTCTTGGTCTTCCACTGAACGAGCCCCTACAGCATGGTAGCTAACCAGGTCATCAACCAAAACGAGATTTGACGGATAAAGCATCTCATCAGCTGTTGTCAATCCAGTTTCGGTAATCACTCGGTAGTGTAGCTGACGAACAGCCTGCAAACCATTGATGAGACTAGGCGCTTCGCTGGTAT
>CAJNCQ010000090.1:0-253 GCA_905221265.1 bacterium
GAACCGTTGGGTGAGGGTCAATGTCAAACCCACTAGGCATCTTGCCAGCACGTCCAAGTCCCACGATTTGGCCCTTAAAGTCCTCCTCAAACTGATAAACTATCTTCTGTCTAAATTCTGCCGTATTGTCTGCATGAATATACAAATCACCTTGATAAGAGTTTATCTTAAAATCAATGGCAAAAACTGAGAGTGGCAGAAGGCAAAACAAGCCTAACACCAGTAAGAAAAAAGTTTTTTTCATCAAACAAGC
>CAJNCQ010000091.1:0-252 GCA_905221265.1 bacterium
GTCTTCTGCAAGTGATGGAATTAAGTTCCCATACTTATCATTTTCCAAAAGACCATCAACAACGTTTGCTATAACGTCAGAGGTTGAGCTCTTGCTCGTCACACTATAGTCCAAAGAAGATGGATCCATAGCGTAGACATAAGAGAATGTTTTGGGAGCATCCGCTTTCTTTTCACTTTGCCCACAAGCAGTTAACAGTAGGGATGCACTCAAAACAGCACCTGCTCCTAAGAGCCACTTTTTCGATTTCAT
>CAJNCQ010000092.1:0-251 GCA_905221265.1 bacterium
ACACTATGACAAGATACACGCTTTAAACAAACGTATCTTACAGTATGGCGTAACCATGCAAGCTATACCGTCCAATCCTGCGCGTGATGTTGTTTTACCTCGTAACACTCAGAAAGCAAAGCGGAAAAAAGTAAAGCACTTTGAAAATCCAGAATTAAAAAAGTTTCTTGCTTATCTCGATAATTTAGATACTCATAGATACCGTTATTACTATGAGACGACGCTCTATAAGTTCCTATTGGCTACTGGTT
>CAJNCQ010000093.1:0-251 GCA_905221265.1 bacterium
AAAACGCCGCGGTCCTTGTCTTCCACCACCGCTGTCTCGAGGCGTTCGCGTACTGACTGTGACATGTCCGTTCTCCCCGTCAAGCGTCAATCGCCGCGCGCACGCGGCTCGAAAACGTCTCGTCGCTCTTCACCTCTGCACGTTGCAGTTCGAAATCGAACGCGATGTAGGCCGTGTCGCCCTGACGGTTGGGCACCGGCAAAAGACCCTCGCGGGTGCCAAAGGCAAAGTCGTCCGCAGCAAACGGATCG
>CAJNCQ010000094.1:0-250 GCA_905221265.1 bacterium
ATGGAGAGATTCAGGTCAACATCGAAGAATCAATCCGTGGGAAACACGTCTTTATCCTACAATCAACTAGTTCGCCTGTAAATGACAATCTGCTTGAAATTTTGATTATGGTAGATGCTTTGAAGCGTGCGAGTGCAGAATCTGTCAATGTTGTCATGCCTTACTATGGCTATGCACGTCAGGATAGAAAGGCGAGAGCGCGTGAGCCAATCACTTCAAAACTTGTCGCAAATATGCTTGAAGTAGCTGG
>CAJNCQ010000095.1:0-249 GCA_905221265.1 bacterium
GATGTTAGCAAAGTAGATAAAAGTTCACATTCAGGAATTGCATTAGGGGCGCATACTGAAGCTCCTTACCATGCGGCAACAAAGATTTTTAATAATCACTCCCCCGCACCATCATCTCTTGTTTTAACTGCAAGATACAATCCGCTATCAGAACCGACAACAGTAATTCCATTACAACCTATTTTGGAAAAGTTGCATTATTTGGATTTATTGGCATTAACGACAGAAAATTTTGACTTTACTCGTAGT
>CAJNCQ010000096.1:0-249 GCA_905221265.1 bacterium
CTACGGTTGTGTAGATCTCGGTGGTCGCCGTATCATTAAAAAAAAAAACGGTTTATACAGCTCCAACAGACCTTCACAAGGCTATCGTTGCCCTTCGTGAGTCTGGCATCGAAGAATTCCAAGTGACTGAATTGGAAATGATTCCTCAGTCTGAAGTGGAATTGTCAGGCGAAGACCTTGAAACCTTTGAAAAACTTTACAGCGTTCTTGAAGACGATGAAGATGTACAAAAGATCTACACAAACGTAG
>CAJNCQ010000097.1:0-248 GCA_905221265.1 bacterium
GGTTTAGAGAGAGAATTTAGTAAGTTTTCAATCGGTGCTATGACTGAACAAAATATCTTATCTTACCTTCATGATGGGGGGCTCTTGATTGTCGGAGACCGTACCCGTATCCAATTACTAGCGCTGGAAAATGAAAATGCAGTTCTGGTTACGGGTGGTTTTCATGTTCATGATGATGTTCTTAAACTGGCCAATCAAAAAGGGATTCCTGTTCTGAGAAGCAAGCATGATACTTTCACCGTTGCAAC
>CAJNCQ010000098.1:0-248 GCA_905221265.1 bacterium
TGTTGACTTATGTCGTTATCTTAAAAATCATTCATTATTTCCATTTGAATCTAAACTATTTTGATAAAGACTACCTCTATCCTTTCTTGAAAAAAGTATTTTTTGCTTTACTACTGCTCCATATTGTATCTTTCGTTTCAGATATGGTAAGTACGATTAAACATTTGAATAGTTTTGGAAGTATTTTATCATCTATTGTCTTTATTTCTCTCCTTTTGACCTTCTTTGCAATGAATTCTCATAAAGTT
>CAJNCQ010000099.1:0-247 GCA_905221265.1 bacterium
CTAACAACCAGAACTCAGCTTCTATCTCAGCAAGCGCGAGCCACTCTGCGTCAATTAGTGCGAGCCAAAGCGCTTCAGCATCTATCTCAGCAAGCATCAGTGCAAGCCAATCAGCATCAAGCTCAGCAAGTGCGAGCCAAAGTGCCTCAGCAAGTGAAAGCGTAAGTGCTTCTGTAAGCTCAAGCCAATCAGCTTCAGCATCAGTAAGTGCAAGTCACTCAGCATCTGTATCAGCTAGCCAATCAGC
>CAJNCQ010000100.1:0-244 GCA_905221265.1 bacterium
GAACTTCAACCTTCCGGAAACCAAGGTCGACGTGCTGAACGGGGCAACCATCAGCCAGGCAAAGGGAGCGAGGGTTTTCCAATTGGGGTTGCGCTTCGAGTTCTGAGCCGAGCCTGTGGGACTCCGCTACAGGGGTTGTTGCGTTTCGCAACAGCGGGGAGATGTCGTTCAAAACAGGACTCTTTGGGATAAACGGCGGAGCGGCGGGTGTGGCGAAATCCCACAGCGCGATTCGGCACACTTT
>CAJNCQ010000101.1:0-242 GCA_905221265.1 bacterium
CTTTGTCTTCCACTTGTTTTTGCTCTTCTTTAGTTAAGTGGTCTTTGTCTTTGGCTGGAACTTTGTCGTCTGGTTTCACTGGAGTGAAGTCTTGGTTGACTAAGTCGGTTCCTGGAATCTGGTGACTGATGCCTGTTGTTGGGTCTGTCACGGTTGCGGTTCCGTCTTCCCCTACAGTGACGGTCTTATCTGGGTTCTTCGCTTTGACTTTGTCTTCCACTTGTTTTTGCTCTTCTTTAGTT
>CAJNCQ010000102.1:0-240 GCA_905221265.1 bacterium
CTATTGGTCCCCAATGGAACATGCCATATTGGGTTGCGTATTGGAGAGCCTCATCAGACATACCTTTAGCGCCGTTTGGTGGCACTTGATAATAGAATGCCCATTCAATGACACCCCAATATAAAATATCTGAACCTATTCCTGCACAGAATAACATTGCTGCCCAAGTGAAAGTATTAAATTCTGGTTTATCAGTTGCTTTACCTAAGGTAACATTACCGTACTTGCCAAATGCTATGT
>CAJNCQ010000103.1:0-239 GCA_905221265.1 bacterium
GTCGTTTCAAAATCCGCAGGTTAGATAAGGACGACTTCGGCTATCTGATTGAACACCTTTACGGACAGACAGGCACTGCCTATGAAGAGTATGAGTACCATCTATCAAAGAAAAAGCTGGATAATGAAACGCTGATTAAATACTATGACTTGATTAAGCCTACTCGCTGTTTGGTGGAAGAAAAACAGCGATATTTGAAAATCCAGCAGGAAGATGAAACCGTCTATGTAGCTTACTTT
>CAJNCQ010000104.1:0-238 GCA_905221265.1 bacterium
AAATACAAGAGTATCTTGGAAGAGTTTAGCCGATACACCAGCACTCAAGTAGATGTATGGCAAGTTAGTTGCTTCATCTTGTGCTTTGAAGAAGGCTGCTGCTTCTTCACGTGTGTAAACTACTTCACCTTCAGCGAATCCCTCAACATATTTAATGTTAACAGGAACTTCTACTTTCAAGACATCAATGTTAAAGCGTGGGTCTGAGAAGACTTTCATAGCACCGATAACTTTGTGT
>CAJNCQ010000105.1:0-237 GCA_905221265.1 bacterium
CTTAACAAACTCACGATTAAAAGAAACGATATCAAACTCTTGGGATTCCAACACCTCTGCTAATTCCTTAAAAGTTTGTGGCTCAAGCCAGTCATCAGAATCAGGGAAATACACATATTCGCCCTTAGCATGTAAAATACCAGTATTGCGAGCTTCAGAAGGCCCTCCATTTTCTTTATGAATAACTGAGATAAAGTCATAAGCTTTAACATAATCATCACAGATTTGAGGAGAACT
>CAJNCQ010000106.1:0-237 GCA_905221265.1 bacterium
CTTTAATCTTTCAAAAAGTGATATTTTAAATAACGAAGACTTTACTAAGACGCTAAAAGATCTGAAACAAAGTATCGTTGCTCAAGCAGGTGACAGTTTCAGCAATATCGACCTAAACTTTGATGCTAATAAAGCTATTCAAGATGGTGGAAACATCCTAAGCTCTATTTGGCAAGCTATCCTTGATTTCTTCAAGAGTTTTGGTGCTTAGGTCAATTCATGGTATAATAGATGGTA
>CAJNCQ010000107.1:0-237 GCA_905221265.1 bacterium
CTTCACCCAATTTTGTGTGCAAAACTAAGGTAAACTCAGCTCTTGCTACACCTTCCAAATGATGGGATAAAAACTCAACCAGGTCAATCTTCTCTGTCTCATTTGCTAGTACGTAGTAGACCTTATCATTTTTCTTAACCTTGGTCAAGCCCAGTTCGCGAAGGTCACGCGACAATGTCGTTTGCGTTACAAAAACATTGCGTGCTTCCAAACGATCTTGAATCTCCTTTTGAGTTC
>CAJNCQ010000108.1:0-237 GCA_905221265.1 bacterium
ATTGACAAAGCAAATAGAACGAAATAAAACAAGGGGAGATAAGACGTTTTTTTCTTATTTGATCGTCTGCGACCAGACAAGTCTTCTTCATCGACATCTATCTCTTCGTAGGTAATCATACTGCCTGAATCATATGCATCCAAAACAATTCTTTCATCTAACTCTACTGCCCAAGCATATTTTCTTAAAAAAGAACGAGCATAGAAGGTACTAGGAAGTTGATCAAAATCATCTGCC
>CAJNCQ010000109.1:0-236 GCA_905221265.1 bacterium
AATTGATGGATGATTTGGATCTGGACTTTGCGGTAACCTACAATGGCCAGTATATCTTTACTAAAGACAGAGTCTTGTTCACGAGCCCGATTTCTAAGTTACATTTGCGCCAGCTAATTAGATATGCTAAAAAAGAGGGCAAGGAAATTGCCCTAGGGACCAAGGATGCCATGCTAGGTTCTAAAATCATGTCTTTTGGTCTGGGTTCCTTTTCCCAACGAATCAGTCGCTTCGTT
>CAJNCQ010000110.1:0-235 GCA_905221265.1 bacterium
CATATTTTCCAAAAAATCGGCTATCAAACGGTCAAGGTCAACCATTTGGGAGACTGGGGTAAACAGTTTGGAATGTTGATCGTTGCCTACAAGAAATGGGGAAATGAGGAAGCCGTTAAAGCGCATCCAATCGATGAACTTCTTAAACTCTACGTTCGCATCAATGCTGAAGCTGAAAAAGATCCTAGCTTGGATGAAGAAGCACGCGAATGGTTCCGCAAACTGGAGAATGGAG
>CAJNCQ010000111.1:0-235 GCA_905221265.1 bacterium
GACGCAGAGTGGCTCGCGCTTGCTGAGATAGAAGCTGAGTTCTGGTTGTTAGATGCTGAAGCTGAAGCACTTTGGCTGGCGCTTGCTGATGCTGAAGTACTTTGACTAGCTGATTCTGATGCGCTTGCTGATTGGCTAGCTGATACAGATGCTGATTGGCTTGCACTTACTGATGCTGAAGCGCTTTGGCTTGCTGATACTGACGCAGAGTGGCTCGCGCTTGCTGAGATAGAAG
>CAJNCQ010000112.1:0-235 GCA_905221265.1 bacterium
GTTCCAAGAGGCTATCTGGATTCACTTCAATGTTGATGACACCCTCTAGTTCAATGCCAAGTTCAGCCAATGTTTTGTCCAAGGCATGAGCTTGTTCGATTGTACGTGGGTAACCATCCAACAAGAATCCTGTTTCTTTAATATCATCTTGTGAAAGACGTTCTTTTACGATTCCATTTGTAACTTCGTCAGGAACCAATTCACCCTTGTCAATGTATGACTTAGCAAGAACACC
>CAJNCQ010000113.1:0-232 GCA_905221265.1 bacterium
AAAAGGAGCTTGTTAGTAAGTAAAAGCTCTTTTTTTGAAAGAAAAATTGAAAATTTTTCATAAAAATTTAGAATATGCTTGACAAACGAAGCTTATAGAGTTATAATTATACAAAATTAACAGAGAGGTTGTTTATTTATGAAATTTAAAAAATGGATATTTGTCTTATGTAGTTTTCTTGCAAGCTTCTTTTTAGTAGCTTGCCAATCGTCTAGCTCAAGCTCACAGTCTG
>CAJNCQ010000114.1:0-232 GCA_905221265.1 bacterium
GAACAAGAGGAGCTAGCTTGAAGTTATATCTGGCCAACTAGACCGAGATTTCTCATCAAATCAATTTGCTTGCCAACTTATGAACTTGTTTTCTGTTTTTACTTTCAATATTTCAACCATCAAGCTCTTCTTATATCTAACTCTATTATATCAAGAAAATTCAACCGTATCATCAGTGAAAAAACAATTCTCACGAAATAATGGAAAGTCTTTCGTTTTAATATTGTCCCAT
>CAJNCQ010000115.1:0-231 GCA_905221265.1 bacterium
GCTTCCATGATTGCCCAAATAAAATGCAACATTGGATAAAGACGCTATCCACAGGGCAACCGACACCAGCAACATCACTATGGGAAAACTTGATTTCCGATTCTGTTCCTGCATGGTTTTATCCTAATGTAAAAGGCCGCCTGAAAACCTTTCAGACGGCATCGTGCCGGATTCCGCGTCAGATTGCGCTGCCGCCGACGGTCAGTCCGGCATCAATCCGCAAAGTCGGTT
>CAJNCQ010000116.1:0-231 GCA_905221265.1 bacterium
GGATTAAAAACAGTGATGTACTCCGAGTCTTTGAACGTGGTTTTTCAGGCTACAATGGTCGCCTGACCCAGCAGTCATCTGGACTTGGACTCTACCTATCCAAGAAAATTTCTGAAGAACTTGGCCACCAGATTCGTATCGAGTCTGAGGTCGGGACAGGAACGACAGTAAGGATTAAATTCGCTGAAATGAAGCTCGTTATTGAGTAAAAATAAATGAGAAAAAGCCTCC
>CAJNCQ010000117.1:0-229 GCA_905221265.1 bacterium
GAGAAATTGCTGAATCGCAGTTGAAAAATGCGTCTCTAACAGAAGAATAGGAGGTAAAGGATGAAACAACAATCTAGTCTAGCTCGTCTATGGAGCTATTTAAAAGCCTACCGTTTCTCTGTTTTCTTTGCAGTTTTCTTGAAAATAGTCAGCGTCATTATGAGTGTTATCGAGCCATTCGTATTGGGGCTTGCTATCACTGAGTTAACCAGTGACCTTCTTGCCATGG
>CAJNCQ010000118.1:0-228 GCA_905221265.1 bacterium
AAGACTCGTGTCTACAGTTCTAACGGTCAAGAGGTTGATCGTCAAGAATTGTCTAATGAGGAAACCTTGGCTCCGGTAACGCAAATCGTCAAAGTCGGGACGGCTAAGCCAAATATGGTACCAAACGATGCGCCGAAAGCAGACGCTTTGCCAGAATATCCGCTAACTTACACCGATGAAACCCGCGTAGAGAAAATAGCCTTTAGCATTCGTGAAGAAAAAACCGAT
>CAJNCQ010000119.1:0-223 GCA_905221265.1 bacterium
CTCGCACTAATTGACGCAGAGTGGCTCGCGCTTGCTGAGATAGAAGCTGAGTTCTGGTTGTTAGATGCTGAAGCTGAGGCACTTTGGCTCGCGCTTACTGATGCTGAAGCTGATTGGCTTGCACTGATGCTTGCTGAGATAGAAGTTGAAGCGCTTTGGCTCGCACTAATTGACGCAGAGTGGCTCGCGCTTGCTGAGATAGAAGCTGAGTTCTGGTTGTTAG
>CAJNCQ010000120.1:0-211 GCA_905221265.1 bacterium
CTAACGACCAGAACTCAGCTTCTATCTCAGCAAGCGCGAGCCACTCTGCGTCAATTAGTGCGAGCCAAAGCGCTTCAGCTTCTATCTCAGCAAGCATCAGTGCAAGCCAATCAGCATCAAGCTCAGCAAGTGCGAGCCAAAGTGCCTCAGCTTCAGCATCTAACAACCAGAACTCAGCTTCTATCTCAGCAAGCGCGAGCCACTCTGCGTC
>CAJNCQ010000121.1:0-211 GCA_905221265.1 bacterium
GATTCACTTGAGCTTACTGATGCTGAAGCGCTTTGGCTAGCTGATACTGATGCGCTTGCTGATTCGCTTGCACTTACAGATGCTGAAGCTGATTCGCTTGAGCTTACTGATGCGCTAGTTGATTCACTTGCACTTACTGATGCGCTTGCTGATTCGCTTGAGCTTACTGATGCGCTTGCTGATTGACTTGCAGATACAGACGCTGAAGCTG
>CAJNCQ010000122.1:0-204 GCA_905221265.1 bacterium
TTGGCTCGCACTAATTGACGCAGAGTGGCTCGCGCTTGCTGAGATAGAAGCTGAGTTCTGGTTGTTAGATGCTGAAGTTGAGGCACTTTGGCTTGCAGATACTGATACTGAAGCACTTTGACTTGCAGATACTGATGCTGAAGCTGATTGACTTGAGCTTACTGATGTGCTTACTGATTGGCTTGCACTTACTGATGCTGAAGC
>CAJNCQ010000123.1:0-202 GCA_905221265.1 bacterium
TAAGCAGACTGAGTTAAAGGAAATCGAGGCTACTGTCGAAAAATTAGAGAAATTACAGCAACAATTCCAGGATTCACATGGTATAGCTTTATGTTATGCCAGGATTTTGTTCAATTTGTCAACCGAGCAAACTGAGTTGAAGGAACTAGAGACCTCTGCTGAAAAATTAGAGAAATTACAGCAACAATTCCAGGATTCGCCT
>CAJNCQ010000124.1:0-200 GCA_905221265.1 bacterium
TAAGTGCAAGCATCAGTGCTTCAGTGAGCTCAAGTCAATCGGCTTCAGCATCAGTATCTGCAAGTCAAAGTGCTTCAACATCAGTAAGCGCCAGCCAAAGTGCCTCAGCTTCAGCATCTAACGACCAGAACTCAGCTTCTATCTCAGCAAGCGCGAGCCACTCTGCGTCAGTATCAGCAAGCCAAAGCGCTTCAGCATCA
>CAJNCQ010000125.1:0-200 GCA_905221265.1 bacterium
GCTGATACTGATGCTGAAGCTGATTGGCTAGCTGATACTGATGCTGAAGCGCTTTGGCTTGCAGATACTGATGCTGATGCTGATTGACTTGAGCTTACAGAAGCTGAAGCTGATTCACTTGCAGATACTGATGCTGAAGCTGATTGGCTAGCTGATACTGATGCTGAAGCGCTTTGGCTTGCAGATACTGATGCTGAAGC
>CAJNCQ010000126.1:0-199 GCA_905221265.1 bacterium
CTTACTGATGCGCTTGCTGATTGACTTGCAGATACAGACGCTGAAGCTGATTCACTTGAGCTTACTGATGCGCTTGCTGATTGGCTTGCTGATACTGATGCTGAAGCTGATTCACTTGCAGATACTGATGCTGAAGCGCTTTGGCTAGCTGATACTGATGCTGAAGCTGATTCACTTGCAGATACTGATGCGCTTGCTG
>CAJNCQ010000127.1:0-197 GCA_905221265.1 bacterium
GCATCAGTATCTGCAAGCGAATCAGCTTCAGCGTCTGTATCTGCAAGTGAATCAGCTTCAGCGTCTGTATCTGCAAGCCAAAGCGCTTCAGCATCAGTATCAGCTAGCCAATCAACTAGCGCATCAGTATCTGCAAGTGAATCAGCTTCAGCATCAGTATCAGCAAGCCAATCAGCAAGCGCATCAGTAAGCTCAAG
>CAJNCQ010000128.1:0-192 GCA_905221265.1 bacterium
TGAGGCAGACACGCTGTTGCTCATGCTTGTGCTTGCTGATTCAGATGCACTAATTGAAGCTGACACGCTGTTGCTCAAGCTTGTGCTTGCTGATTGGCTAGCACTGATTGAGGCAGACACGCTGTTGCTCAAGCTTGTGCTTACTGATTGGCTAGCACTGATTGAGGCAGACACGCTGTTGCTCAAGCTTGT
>CAJNCQ010000129.1:0-191 GCA_905221265.1 bacterium
GATGCTGAAGTTGATTGACTTGAGCTTACTGATGCGCTAGCTGATTGACTAGCTGATACAGATGCTGAAGCGCTTTGGCTTGCTGATACTGATGCTGAAGCTGATTGGCTTGCTGATACTGATGCTGAAGCTGATTGGCTTGCAGATACTGATGCTGAAGCTGATTGGCTTGCAGATACTGATGCTGAAGC
>CAJNCQ010000130.1:0-190 GCA_905221265.1 bacterium
TGATGCTGAAGTTGATTCACTTGAGCTTACTGATGCTGAAGCGCTTTGGCTAGCTGATACTGATGCGCTTGCTGATTGGCTTGCAGATACAGACGCTGAAGCTGATTGGCTTACAGATACTGATGCTGAAGCTGATTGACTAGCACTTACTGATGCGCTAGTTGATTGGCTTGCTGATACTGATGCTGAA
>CAJNCQ010000131.1:0-187 GCA_905221265.1 bacterium
TTGTTGCTGTAATTTCTCTAATTTTTCGACAGTAGCCTCGATTTCCTTTAACTCAGTCTGCTTATTTGACAAATTGACCAAAATCATGGCATAACGTAAAGCTATATCAGGTGAATCCTGGAATTGTTGCTGTAATTTCTCTAATTTTTCGACAGTAGCCTCGATTTCCTTTAACTCAGTCTGCTTA
>CAJNCQ010000132.1:0-185 GCA_905221265.1 bacterium
GCATCTGTATCAGCTAGTCAATCAGCTTCAGCATCAGTATCTGCAAGCCAATCAGCTTCAGCATCAGTATCTGCAAGCCAAAGCGCTTCAGCATCAGTATCTGCAAGTCAAAGCGCTTCAGCATCTGTATCAGCTAGTCAATCAGCTAGCGCATCAGTAAGCTCAAGTCAATCAACTTCAGCATC
>CAJNCQ010000133.1:0-185 GCA_905221265.1 bacterium
GAAGCTGATTGACTTGAGCTTACAGAAGCTGAAGCTGATTCACTTGCAGATACTGATGCTGAAGTTGATTGACTTGAGCTTACTGATGCTGAAGCTGATTCACTTGCAGATACTGATGCTGAAGCTGATTGACTAGCTGATACAGATGCTGAAGCTGATTGACTTGAGCTTACAGAAGCTGAAGC
>CAJNCQ010000134.1:0-179 GCA_905221265.1 bacterium
GCATCTGTATCAGCTAGTCAATCAGCTTCAGCATCAGTATCTGCAAGCCAATCAGCTTCAGCATCAGTATCTGCAAGTGAATCAGCTTCAGCATCAGTAAGCTCAAGTCAATCAACTTCAGCATCAGTATCTGCAAGTGAATCAGCTTCAGCTTCTGTAAGCTCAAGTCAATCAGCTTC
>CAJNCQ010000135.1:0-178 GCA_905221265.1 bacterium
TAAGTGCAAGCATCAGTGCTTCAGTGAGCTCAAGTCAATCGGCTTCAGCATCAGTATCTGCAAGTCAAAGTGCTTCAACATCAGTAAGCGCCAGCCAAAGTGCTTCAGCATCAGTAAGTGCAAGCATCAGTGCTTCAGTGAGCTCAAGTCAATCGGCTTCAGCATCAGTATCTGCAAG
>CAJNCQ010000136.1:0-178 GCA_905221265.1 bacterium
TGAGGCAGACACGCTGTTGCTCATGCTTGTGCTTGCTGATTCAGATGCACTAATTGAAGCTGACACGCTGTTGCTCATGCTTGTGCTTGCTGATTGGCTCACACTGATTGAGGCAGACACGCTGTTGCTCATGCTTGTGCTTGCTGATTCAGATGCACTAATTGAAGCTGACACGCTG
>CAJNCQ010000137.1:0-178 GCA_905221265.1 bacterium
GAAGCTGATTGACTTGAGCTTACAGAAGCTGAAGCTGATTCACTTGCAGATACTGATGCTGAAGTTGATTGACTTGAACTTACAGATGCTGAAGCTGATTGACTTGAGCTTACTGATGCTGAAGCTGATTCACTTGCAGATACTGATGCTGAAGCTGATTGACTTGAGCTTACTGATG
>CAJNCQ010000138.1:0-176 GCA_905221265.1 bacterium
CTCAAGCTTGTGCTTGCTGATTGGCTAGCACTAATTGAAGCTGACACGCTGTTGCTCAAGCTTGTGCTTGCTGATACTGAAGTACTGATTGAGGCAGATACGCTGTTGCTCAAGCTTGTGCTTGCTGATTCAGATGCACTAATTGAAGCAGATACGCTGTTGCTCAAGCTGGTGCT
>CAJNCQ010000139.1:0-174 GCA_905221265.1 bacterium
ACTTGCAGATACAGACGCTGAAGCTGATTCGCTTGCAGATACTGATGCTGAAGCTGATTGACTAGCACTTACTGATGCGCTAGTTGATTCGCTTGCTGATACTGATGCTGAAGCTGATTCACTTGCAGATACAGACGCTGAAGCTGATTGGCTAGCTGATACTGATGCTGAAGC
>CAJNCQ010000140.1:0-173 GCA_905221265.1 bacterium
GATTGGCTAGCTGATACAGATGCTGATTGGCTTGCACTTACTGATGCTGAAGCGCTTTGGCTTGCTGATACTGACGCTGAAGCACTTTGGCTAGCTGATACTGATGCTGAAGCTGATTGACTTGAGCTTACTGATGTGCTTACTGATTGGCTTGCACTTACTGATGCTGAAGC
>CAJNCQ010000141.1:0-171 GCA_905221265.1 bacterium
AGCCAAAGCGCTTCAGCATCAGTAAGTGCAAGCCAATCAGCATCTGTATCAGCTAGCCAATCAGCAAGCGCCTCTGTATCAGCAAGTCAAAGTACTTCAACATCAGTAAGCGCGAGCCAAAGTGCTTCAGCTTCAGCATCTAACAACCAGAACTCAGCTTCTATCTCAGCA
>CAJNCQ010000142.1:0-171 GCA_905221265.1 bacterium
AGCCAAAGCGCTTCAGCATCAGTAAGCTCAAGCGAATCAACTAGCGCATCAGTATCAGCTAGCCAAAGCGCTTCAGCGTCTGTATCTGCAAGTCAATCAGCAAGCGCATCAGTATCAGCTAGCCAAAGCGCTTCAGCATCAGTAAGCTCAAGTGAATCAACTTCAGCATCA
>CAJNCQ010000143.1:0-170 GCA_905221265.1 bacterium
AACAACCAGAACTCAGCTTCTATCTCAGCAAGCGCGAGCCACTCTGCGTCAGTATCAGCAAGCCAAAGCGCTTCAGCTTCAGCAAGTGCAAGCCAATCAGCATCTGTATCAGCTAGCCAATCAGCAAGCGCCTCTGTATCAGCAAGTCAAAGTACTTCAGCATCAGTAAG
>CAJNCQ010000144.1:0-168 GCA_905221265.1 bacterium
GAATCAGCTTCAGCATCAGTAAGCACAAGCGAATCAGCTTCAGCATCAGTCAGCGCCAGCCAATCAGCAAGCGCATCAGTATCTGCAAGTGAATCAGCAAGCGCATCAGTAAGCTCAAGCGAATCAGCAAGCGCATCAGTATCAGCTAGCCAAAGCGCTTCAGCATCA
>CAJNCQ010000145.1:0-167 GCA_905221265.1 bacterium
GTGCTTGCTGATTGGCTAGCACTAATTGAAGCTGACACGCTGTTGCTCAAGCTTGTGCTTGCTGATACTGAAGTACTGATTGAGGCAGATACGCTGTTGCTCAAGCTTGTGCTTGCTGATTCAGATGCACTAATTGAAGCTGACACGCTGTTGCTCAAGCTTGTGCT
>CAJNCQ010000146.1:0-165 GCA_905221265.1 bacterium
AAGCTGATTCACTTGCAGATACAGACGCTGAAGCTGATTCACTTGAGCTTACTGATGCGCTAGTTGATTGACTTGCACTTACTGATGCGCTAGTTGATTGACTTGCAGATACAGACGCTGAAGCGCTTTGGCTAGCTGATACTGATGCGCTTGCTGATTGACTTG
>CAJNCQ010000147.1:0-165 GCA_905221265.1 bacterium
AGCAACAGCGTGTCAGCTTCAATTAGTGCATCTGAATCAGCAAGCACAAGCTTGAGCAACAGCGTGTCTGCCTCAATCAGTGCTAGCCAATCAGTAAGCACAAGCTTGAGCAACAGCGTGTCTGCCTCAATCAGTGCTAGCCAATCAGCAAGCACAAGCTTGAGC
>CAJNCQ010000148.1:0-164 GCA_905221265.1 bacterium
TGATGCTGAAGCTGATTCGCTTGAGCTTACTGATGCGCTTGCTGATTGGCTTGCACTTACTGATGCTGAAGTTGATTCACTTGAGCTTACTGATGCTGAAGCTGATTGACTTGAGCTTACAGAAGCTGAAGCTGATTCACTTGCAGATACTGATGCTGAAGTTG
>CAJNCQ010000149.1:0-164 GCA_905221265.1 bacterium
GATACTGATGCTGAAGCTGATTGGCTAGCTGATACTGATGCTGAAGTGCTTTGGCTTGCAGATACTGATGCTGAAGCTGATTGGCTTGCTGATACTGATGCTGAAGCTGATTGGCTAGCTGATACTGATGCTGAAGCGCTTTGGCTTGCAGATACTGATGCTGA
>CAJNCQ010000150.1:0-163 GCA_905221265.1 bacterium
GCAGATACAGACGCTGAAGCGCTTTGGCTAGCTGATACTGATGCGCTTGCTGATTGACTTGAGCTTACTGATGCGCTTGCTGATTGACTTGAGCTTACTGATGCGCTAGTTGATTGACTTGCACTTACTGATGCGCTAGTTGATTCACTTGAGCTTACTGATG
>CAJNCQ010000151.1:0-161 GCA_905221265.1 bacterium
AAATAGTCCGTACGGGATTCGAACCCGTGTTACCGCCGTGAAAAGGCGGTGTCTTAACCCCTTGACCAACGGACCATATTCATAAATGGGCACGAGTGGACTCGAACCACCGACCTCACGCTTATCAGGCGTGCGCTCTAACCACCTGAGCTACGCGCCCA
>CAJNCQ010000152.1:0-158 GCA_905221265.1 bacterium
GTTCAAAGCGGGTGACGAGAATCGAACTCGCGACAACAGCTTGGAAGGCTGTAGTTTTACCACTAAACTACACCCGCTAAAATGGGAGTTAACGGGATCGAACCGCTGACCCTCTGCTTGTAAGGCAGATGCTCTCCCAGCTGAGCTAAACTCCCTAG
>CAJNCQ010000153.1:0-158 GCA_905221265.1 bacterium
GATGCTGAAGCTGATTCACTTGAGCTTACTGATGCGCTTGCTGATACTGACGCTGAAGCTGATTCACTTGCAGATACTGATGCTGAAGCTGATTCACTTGAGCTTACTGATGCGCTTGCTGATTGGCTTGCTGATACTGATGCTGAAGCTGATTCACT
>CAJNCQ010000154.1:0-155 GCA_905221265.1 bacterium
GCTAGTTGATTGACTTGCAGATACAGACGCTGAAGCGCTTTGGCTAGCTGATACTGATGCGCTTGCTGATTGACTTGTGCTTACTGATGCGCTAGTTGATTGACTTGCACTTACTGATGCTGAAGTTGATTCACTTGAGCTTACTGATGCTGAAG
>CAJNCQ010000155.1:0-155 GCA_905221265.1 bacterium
GACGCAGAGTGGCTCGCGCTTGCTGAGATAGAAGCTGAGTTCTGGTTGTTAGATGCTGAAGCTGAGGCACTTTGGCTGGCGCTTACTGATGCTGAAGTACTTTGACTTGCTGATACAGAGGCGCTTGCTGATTGGCTAGCTGATACAGATGCTGA
>CAJNCQ010000156.1:0-155 GCA_905221265.1 bacterium
GCTTCAGCATCAGTATCTGCAAGCCAAAGCACTTCAGCATCAGTATCAGCTAGCCAATCAGCTTCAGCATCAGTATCAGCAAGCCAATCAGCTAGCGCATCAGTATCAGCAAGTGAATCAGCTAGCGCATCTGTATCAGCTAGTCAATCAGCTTC
>CAJNCQ010000157.1:0-154 GCA_905221265.1 bacterium
GCAGATACAGACGCTGAAGCGCTTTGGCTAGCTGATACTGATGCGCTTGCTGATTGACTTGAGCTTACTGATGCGCTAGCTGATTGGCTAGCTGATACTGATGCTGAAGCGCTTTGGCTTGCAGATACAGATGCGCTAGTTGATTGACTTGCAG
>CAJNCQ010000158.1:0-151 GCA_905221265.1 bacterium
TGGTCCGTTGGTCAAGGGGTTAAGACACCGCCTTTTCACGGCGGTAACACGGGTTCGAATCCCGTACGGACTATTTTTGGAGGATTACCCAAGTCTGGCTGAAGGGAACGGTCTTGAAAACCGTCAGGCGTGTAAAAGCGTGCGTGGGTTC
>CAJNCQ010000159.1:0-149 GCA_905221265.1 bacterium
ACAAGCGCAAGCACATCAGCATCTGAGTCAGCAAGCACAAGTGCATCGACATCAGCATCTGAATCAGCGTCCACAAGTGCAAGCACATCAGCATCTGAGTCAGCAAGCACAAGTGCATCGACATCAGCATCTGAATCAGCGTCAACAAG
>CAJNCQ010000160.1:0-149 GCA_905221265.1 bacterium
GCTTCAGCTTCTGTAAGCTCAAGTCAATCAGCTTCAGCATCTGTATCAGCTAGTCAATCAGCTTCAGCATCAGTATCAGCTAGTCAATCAGCTTCAGCATCAGTAAGCTCAAGTCAATCAGCTTCAGCATCAGTATCTGCAAGTGAATC
>CAJNCQ010000161.1:0-148 GCA_905221265.1 bacterium
GCTGATACTGACGCAGAGTGGCTCGCGCTTGCTGAGATAGAAGCTGAGTTCTGGTTGTTAGATGCTGAAGCTGAAGCACTTTGACTTGCAGATACTGATGCTGAAGCCGATTGACTTGAGCTCACTGAAGCACTGATGCTTGCACTTA
>CAJNCQ010000162.1:0-148 GCA_905221265.1 bacterium
CTAACAACCAGAACTCAGCTTCTATCTCAGCAAGCGCGAGCCACTCTGCGTCAATTAGTGCGAGCCAAAGCGCTTCAGCATCAGTAAGTGCAAGCCAATCAGTAAGCACATCAGTAAGCTCAAGTCAATCAGCTTCAGCATCAGTATC
>CAJNCQ010000163.1:0-148 GCA_905221265.1 bacterium
AAGCTGATTCACTTGCAGATACAGACGCTGAAGCTGATTCACTTGAGCTTACTGATGCGCTAGTTGATTGACTTGCAGATACAGATGCGCTAGTTGATTGACTTGCAGATACAGATGCTGAAGCTGATTCACTTGAGCTTACTGATGC
>CAJNCQ010000164.1:0-148 GCA_905221265.1 bacterium
AATCAGCTTCAGCGTCTGTATCTGCAAGTGAATCAGCTTCAGCATCAGTATCAGCAAGCGAATCAACTAGCGCATCAGTAAGTGCTAGTCAATCAGCTTCAGCATCAGTATCTGCAAGCGAATCAGCTTCAGCGTCTGTATCTGCAAG
>CAJNCQ010000165.1:0-148 GCA_905221265.1 bacterium
GAAGCTGATTGACTTGAGCTTACAGAAGCTGAAGCTGATTCACTTGCAGATACTGATGCTGAAGTTGATTGACTTGAGCTTACTGATGCTGAAGCTGATTCACTTGCAGATACTGATGCTGAAGCTGATTGACTTGAGCTTACTGATG
>CAJNCQ010000166.1:0-146 GCA_905221265.1 bacterium
CTAGCTGATACTGATGCTGAAGCTGATTCACTTGCAGATACTGATGCGCTTGCTGATTGGCTGGCGCTGACTGATGCGCTAGCTGATTGGCTTGCAGATACTGATGCTGAAGCTGATTCACTTGCAGATACAGACGCTGAAGCTGA
>CAJNCQ010000167.1:0-146 GCA_905221265.1 bacterium
AACAACCAGAACTCAGCTTCTATCTCAGCAAGCGCGAGCCAGTCTGCGTCAGTATCAGCAAGCCAAAGCGCTTCAGCTTCAGCATCTAACAACCAGAACTCAGCTTCTATCTCAGCAAGCGCGAGCCACTCTGCGTCAGTATCAGC
>CAJNCQ010000168.1:0-145 GCA_905221265.1 bacterium
CTTGCAGATACAGACGCTGAAGCTGATTCGCTTGCAGATACTGATGCTGAAGCTGATTGACTAGCACTTACTGATGCTGAAGCTGATTCACTTGCAGATACAGACGCTGAAGCTGATTCACTTGAGCTTACTGATGCGCTAGTTG
>CAJNCQ010000169.1:0-143 GCA_905221265.1 bacterium
GCTTCAGCATCAGTATCTGCAAGCCAAAGCACTTCAGCATCAGTATCAGCTAGCCAATCAGCTTCAGCATCAGTATCTGCAAGCCAATCAGCTAGCGCATCAGTATCAGCAAGTGAATCAGCTAGCGCATCTGTATCAGCTAG
>CAJNCQ010000170.1:0-140 GCA_905221265.1 bacterium
AGTGAATCAGCTTCAGCATCAGTATCAGCAAGCCAATCAACTAGCGCATCAGTAAGTGCTAGTCAATCAGCTTCAGCGTCTGTATCTGCAAGTCAATCAGCAAGCGCATCAGTAAGCTCAAGCGAATCAGCAAGCGCATC
>CAJNCQ010000171.1:0-139 GCA_905221265.1 bacterium
CAACTAGCGCATCTGTATCTGCAAGCGAATCAGCAAGCGCATCAGTATCAGCTAGCCAAAGCGCTTCAGCATCAGTAAGCACAAGCGAATCAGCTTCAGCATCAGTAAGCACAAGCGAATCAGCTTCAGCATCAGTCAG
>CAJNCQ010000172.1:0-139 GCA_905221265.1 bacterium
GATACAGACGCTGAAGCTGATTCACTTGCAGATACAGACGCTGAAGCTGATTCGCTTGCAGATACTGATGCTGAAGCGCTTTGGCTAGCTGATACTGATGCTGAAGCTGATTCACTTGCAGATACTGATGCGCTTGCTG
>CAJNCQ010000173.1:0-139 GCA_905221265.1 bacterium
GATACAGACGCTGAAGCTGATTGACTTGCAGATACAGACGCTGAAGCTGATTCGCTTGCAGATACTGATGCTGAAGCGCTTTGGCTAGCTGATACTGATGCGCTTGCTGATTCGCTTGAGCTTACTGATGCGCTTGCTG
>CAJNCQ010000174.1:0-138 GCA_905221265.1 bacterium
TGATACAGATGCTGAAGCTGATTGACTTGAGCTTACAGAAGCTGAAGCTGATTCACTTGCAGATACTGATGCTGAAGCTGATTGACTAGCTGATACAGATGCTGAAGCTGATTGACTTGAGCTTACAGAAGCTGAAGC
>CAJNCQ010000175.1:0-135 GCA_905221265.1 bacterium
TCAGCATCTGTATCAGCTAGCCAATCAGCAAGCGCCTCTGTATCAGCAAGTCAAAGTACTTCAGCATCAGTAAGCGCGAGCCAAAGTGCTTCAGCTTCAGCATCTAACAACCAGAACTCAGCTTCTATCTCAGCA
>CAJNCQ010000176.1:0-130 GCA_905221265.1 bacterium
CATCAGTAAGCTCAAGTCAATCAGCTTCAGCATCAGTATCTGCAAGTGAATCAGCTTCAGCATCAGTAAGCTCAAGTGAATCAACTTCAGCATCTGTATCAGCTAGTCAATCAGCTTCAGCATCAGTATC
>CAJNCQ010000177.1:0-128 GCA_905221265.1 bacterium
GCTGAAGCGCTTTGGCTTGCAGATACTGATGCTGAAGCGCTTTGGCTTGCAGATACTGATGCTGAAGCTGATTGACTAGCTGATACAGATGCTGAAGCTGATTGACTTGAGCTTACAGAAGCTGAAGC
>CAJNCQ010000178.1:0-127 GCA_905221265.1 bacterium
ACAAGCTTGAGCAACAGCGTGTCTGCCTCAATCAGTGCTAGCCAATCAGTAAGCACAAGCTTGAGCAACAGCGTGTCAGCTTCAATTAGTGCATCTGAATCAGCAAGCACAAGCTTGAGCAACAGCG
>CAJNCQ010000179.1:0-125 GCA_905221265.1 bacterium
AATCAGCAAGCACAAGCATGAGCAACAGCGTGTCTGCCTCAATCAGTGTGAGCCAATCAGCAAGCACAAGCATGAGCAACAGCGTGTCAGCTTCAATTAGTGCATCTGAATCAGCAAGCACAAGC
>CAJNCQ010000180.1:0-124 GCA_905221265.1 bacterium
CATCAGTAAGTGCTAGTCAATCAGCTTCAGCATCAGTATCTGCAAGCGAATCAGCTTCAGCGTCTGTATCTGCAAGTCAATCAACTTCAGCATCAGTATCTGCAAGTGAATCAGCTTCAGCATC
>CAJNCQ010000181.1:0-122 GCA_905221265.1 bacterium
GTATCAGCAAGCACAAGCTTGAGCAACAGCGTGTCAGCTTCAATTAGTGCTAGCCAATCAGCAAGCACAAGCTTGAGCAACAGCGTATCTGCTTCAATTAGTGCATCTGAATCAGCAAGCAC
>CAJNCQ010000182.1:0-119 GCA_905221265.1 bacterium
GATGCTGAAGCTGATTCACTTGAGCTTACTGATGCGCTTGCTGATACAGACGCTGAAGCTGATTCACTTGCAGATACAGACGCTGAAGCTGATTCGCTTGCAGATACTGATGCTGAAGC
>CAJNCQ010000183.1:0-119 GCA_905221265.1 bacterium
CTTGCAGATACAGATGCGCTAGTTGATTGACTTGCAGATACAGATGCTGAAGCTGATTCACTTGAGCTTACTGATGCGCTTGCTGATACAGACGCTGAAGCTGATTCACTTGCAGATAC
>CAJNCQ010000184.1:0-119 GCA_905221265.1 bacterium
AACAACCAGAACTCAGCTTCTATCTCAGCAAGCGCGAGCCAGTCTGCGTCAGTATCAGCAAGCCAAAGCGCTTCAGCATCAGTAAGTGCAAGCCAATCAGCATCTGTATCAGCTAGCCA
>CAJNCQ010000185.1:0-118 GCA_905221265.1 bacterium
CTTTGGCTAGCTGATACAGAAGCTGAAGCTGATTGGCTTGCAGATACTGATGCTGAAGCACTTTGGCTAGCTGATACTGATGCTGAAGCACTTTGGCTAGCTGATACAGAAGCTGAAG
>CAJNCQ010000186.1:0-117 GCA_905221265.1 bacterium
AAGCTGATTCACTTGCAGATACAGACGCTGAAGCTGATTCACTTGAGCTTACTGATGCGCTAGTTGATTGACTTGCACTTACTGATGCTGAAGTTGATTCACTTGAGCTTACTGATG
>CAJNCQ010000187.1:0-117 GCA_905221265.1 bacterium
GCTCAAGCTTGTGCTTACTGATTGGCTAGCACTGATTGAGGCAGACACGCTGTTGCTCAAGCTTGTGCTTGCTGATTCAGATGCACTAATTGAAGCTGACACGCTGTTGCTCAAGCT
>CAJNCQ010000188.1:0-113 GCA_905221265.1 bacterium
GATACTGATGCTGAAGCTGATTGGCTAGCTGATACTGATGCTGAAGCGCTTTGGCTTGCAGATACTGATGCTGAAGCGCTTTGGCTTGCAGATACTGATGCTGAAGCTGATTG
>CAJNCQ010000189.1:0-113 GCA_905221265.1 bacterium
GTATCAGCAAGCACAAGCTTGAGCAACAGCGTGTCAGCTTCAATTAGTGCTAGCCAATCAGCAAGCACAAGCTTGAGTAACAGCGTGTCAGCTTCAATTAGTGCAAGTCAATC
>CAJNCQ010000190.1:0-113 GCA_905221265.1 bacterium
AATCAGCAAGCGCATCAGTATCAGCTAGCCAAAGCGCTTCAGCATCAGTAAGCTCAAGTGAATCAACTTCAGCATCAGTAAGTGCAAGTCAATCAACTAGCGCATCAGTAAGC
>CAJNCQ010000191.1:0-113 GCA_905221265.1 bacterium
CTTGCAGATACTGATGCTGAAGCTGATTGGCTTGCAGATACTGATGCTGAAGCTGATTGACTAGCTGATACAGATGCTGAAGTTGATTCACTTGAGCTTACTGATGCTGAAGC
>CAJNCQ010000192.1:0-110 GCA_905221265.1 bacterium
AGAGAAATTACAGCAACAATTCCAGGATTCGCCTGATATAGCTTTGCCGTATGCCATGATTTTGTTCAATTTGTCAACCGAGCAAACTGAGTTGAAGGAACTAGAGACCT
>CAJNCQ010000193.1:0-110 GCA_905221265.1 bacterium
AGGCGAATCCTGGAATTGTTGCTGTAATTTCTCTAATTTTTCAGCAGAGGTCTCTAGTTCCTTCAACTCAGTTTGCTCGGTTGACAAATTGAACAAAATCCTGGCATACG
>CAJNCQ010000194.1:0-108 GCA_905221265.1 bacterium
AGCCAAAGCGCTTCAGCATCAGTAAGTGCAAGCCAATCAGCATCTGTATCAGCTAGCCAATCAGCAAGCGCCTCTGTATCAGCAAGTCAAAGTACTTCAGCATCAGTA
>CAJNCQ010000195.1:0-108 GCA_905221265.1 bacterium
GCTTCAGCATCAGTATCTGCAAGCCAATCAGCTTCAGCTTCTGTATCAGCTAGCCAAAGTGCTTCAGCATCAGTATCAGCTAGCCAAAGTGCTTCAGCATCAGTATCT
>CAJNCQ010000196.1:0-106 GCA_905221265.1 bacterium
CAGCGTGTCAGCTTCAATTAGTGCATCTGAATCAGCAAGCACAAGCATGAGCAACAGCGTGTCTGCCTCAATCAGTGTGAGCCAATCAGCAAGCACAAGCATGAGC
>CAJNCQ010000197.1:0-106 GCA_905221265.1 bacterium
GATTGACTAGCACTTACTGATGCGCTAGTTGATTGGCTTGCTGATACTGATGCTGAAGCTGATTCACTTGCAGATACTGATGCTGAAGTTGATTGACTTGCAGATA
>CAJNCQ010000198.1:0-104 GCA_905221265.1 bacterium
AGCCAAAGTGCTTCAGCTTCAGCATCTAACAACCAGAACTCAGCTTCTATCTCAGCAAGCGCGAGCCAGTCTGCGTCAGTATCAGCAAGCCAAAGCGCTTCAGC
>CAJNCQ010000199.1:0-104 GCA_905221265.1 bacterium
AGTCAATCAGCTAGCGCATCAGTAAGCTCAAGTCAATCAACTTCAGCATCAGTATCTGCAAGTGAATCAGCTTCAGCTTCTGTAAGCTCAAGTCAATCAGCTTC
>CAJNCQ010000200.1:0-104 GCA_905221265.1 bacterium
GCTTCAGCATCAGTATCAGCTAGCCAATCAGCTTCAGCGTCTGTATCTGCAAGTGAATCAGCTTCAGCATCAGTATCAGCTAGCCAATCAGCTAGCGCATCAGT
>CAJNCQ010000201.1:0-104 GCA_905221265.1 bacterium
TCAGCAAGCGTATCAGTAAGCTCAAGTGAATCAGCTTCAGCATCAGTAAGCACAAGCGAATCAGCTTCAGCATCAGTCAGCGCCAGCCAATCAGCAAGCGCATC
>CAJNCQ010000202.1:0-104 GCA_905221265.1 bacterium
GCTGAAGCTGATTCACTTGCAGATACTGATGCTGAAGTTGATTGACTTGAGCTTACTGATGCGCTAGCTGATTGACTAGCTGATACAGATGCTGAAGCGCTTTG
>CAJNCQ010000203.1:0-104 GCA_905221265.1 bacterium
CAACTAGCGCATCAGTAAGCTCAAGTGAATCAGCTTCAGCGTCTGTATCTGCAAGTGAATCAGCTTCAGCATCAGTATCAGCAAGCGAATCAACTAGCGCATCA
>CAJNCQ010000204.1:0-104 GCA_905221265.1 bacterium
ACAAGCATGAGCAACAGCGTATCTGCTTCAATCAGTGCGAGCCAATCAGCAAGCACAAGCATGAGCAACAGCGTATCTGCTTCAATCAGTGCGAGCCAATCAGC
>CAJNCQ010000205.1:0-103 GCA_905221265.1 bacterium
GCTGAAGCGCTTTGGCTTGCTGATACTGACGCAGAGTGGCTCGCGCTTGCTGAGATAGAAGCTGAGTTCTGGTTGTTAGATGCTGAAGCTGAGGCACTTTGGC
>CAJNCQ010000206.1:0-101 GCA_905221265.1 bacterium
GCATCTGTATCAGCTAGTCAATCAGCTTCAGCATCAGTATCTGCAAGCCAATCAGCTTCAGCATCAGTATCTGCAAGCCAATCAGCTTCAGCATCAGTATC
>CAJNCQ010000207.1:0-101 GCA_905221265.1 bacterium
TTGAACAAAATCATGGCATACGGCAAAGCTATATCAGGCGAATCCTGGAATTGTTGCTGTAATTTCTCTAATTTTTCAGCAGAGGTCTCTAGTTCCTTCAA
>CAJNCQ010000208.1:0-101 GCA_905221265.1 bacterium
TGAGGCAGACACGCTGTTGCTCATGCTTGTGCTTGCTGATTCAGATGCACTAATTGAAGCTGACACGCTGTTGCTCATGCTTGTGCTTGCTGATTGGCTCA
>CAJNCQ010000209.1:0-101 GCA_905221265.1 bacterium
TGAGCCAATCAGCAAGCACAAGCATGAGCAACAGCGTGTCAGCTTCAATTAGTGCATCTGAATCAGCAAGCACAAGCTTGAGCAACAGCGTGTCTGCTTCA
>CAJNCQ010000210.1:0-101 GCA_905221265.1 bacterium
TGATGCTGAAGCTGATTGACTAGCTGATACAGATGCTGAAGCTGATTGACTTGAGCTTACAGAAGCTGAAGCTGATTCACTTGCAGATACTGATGCTGAAG
>CAJNCQ010000211.1:0-100 GCA_905221265.1 bacterium
GCTTGTGCTTGCTGATTGGCTAGCACTGATTGAGGCAGACACGCTGTTGCTCATGCTTGTGCTTGCTGATTCAGATGCACTAATTGAAGCTGACACGCTG
>CAJNCQ010000212.1:0-100 GCA_905221265.1 bacterium
GATTGACTAGCACTTACTGATGCGCTAGTTGATTGGCTTGCTGATACTGATGCTGAAGCTGATTCACTTGCAGATACAGACGCTGAAGCTGATTCACTTG
>CAJNCQ010000213.1:0-100 GCA_905221265.1 bacterium
GATACAGACGCTGAAGCTGATTCACTTGCAGATACAGACGCTGAAGCTGATTCGCTTGCAGATACTGATGCTGAAGCTGATTGACTAGCACTTACTGATG
>CAJNCQ010000214.1:0-99 GCA_905221265.1 bacterium
TACTGATGCTGAAGCGCTTTGGCTAGCTGATACTGATGCTGAAGCTGATTCACTTGCAGATACTGATGCGCTTGCTGATTGGCTGGCGCTGACTGATGC
>CAJNCQ010000215.1:0-99 GCA_905221265.1 bacterium
ACTTGAGCTTACTGATGCTGAAGCTGATTCACTTGCAGATACTGATGCTGAAGCTGATTGACTTGAGCTTACTGATGCTGAAGCTGATTGACTAGCTGA
>CAJNCQ010000216.1:0-98 GCA_905221265.1 bacterium
AGATACTGATGCTGAAGCACTTTGGCTAGCTGATACTGATGCTGAAGCACTTTGGCTAGCTGATACAGAAGCTGAAGCTGATTGGCTAGCTGATACAG
>CAJNCQ010000217.1:0-98 GCA_905221265.1 bacterium
GCTGAAGCGCTTTGGCTTGCAGATACTGATGCTGAAGCGCTTTGGCTTGCAGATACTGATGCTGAAGCTGATTGACTTGAGCTTACAGAAGCTGAAGC
>CAJNCQ010000218.1:0-96 GCA_905221265.1 bacterium
TGATTGGCTTGCTGATACTGATGCTGAAGCTGATTCACTTGCAGATACTGATGCTGAAGTTGATTGACTTGCAGATACAGACGCTGAAGCTGATTC
>CAJNCQ010000219.1:0-95 GCA_905221265.1 bacterium
GCTCCAACAACAACTGAAGCTCCAACAACAACTGAAGCTCCAACAACAACTGAAGCTCCAACAACAACTGAAGCTCCAACAACAACTGAAGCTCC
>CAJNCQ010000220.1:0-95 GCA_905221265.1 bacterium
GATACTGATGCTGAAGCACTTTGGCTAGCTGATACAGAAGCTGAAGCTGATTGGCTTGCAGATACTGATGCTGAAGCACTTTGGCTAGCTGATAC
>CAJNCQ010000221.1:0-95 GCA_905221265.1 bacterium
GATACTGATGCTGAAGCGCTTTGGCTTGCAGATACTGATGCTGAAGCTGATTGACTTGAGCTTACAGAAGCTGAAGCTGATTCACTTGCAGATAC
>CAJNCQ010000222.1:0-95 GCA_905221265.1 bacterium
CAATCAACTTCAGCATCAGTATCTGCAAGTGAATCAGCTTCAGCTTCTGTAAGCTCAAGTCAATCAGCTTCAGCATCAGTATCTGCAAGCCAAAG
>CAJNCQ010000223.1:0-95 GCA_905221265.1 bacterium
AGTGCTAGCCAATCAGCAAGCACCAGCTTGAGCAACAGCGTATCTGCTTCAATTAGTGCATCTGAATCAGCAAGCACAAGCTTGAGCAACAGCGT
>CAJNCQ010000224.1:0-93 GCA_905221265.1 bacterium
AGCTGATTGGCTTGCAGATACTGATGCTGAAGCACTTTGGCTAGCTGATACAGAAGCTGAAGCTGATTGGCTTGCAGATACTGATGCTGAAGC
>CAJNCQ010000225.1:0-92 GCA_905221265.1 bacterium
TGATACAGAAGCTGAAGCTGATTGGCTTGCAGATACTGATGCTGAAGCACTTTGGCTAGCTGATACAGAAGCTGAAGCTGATTGGCTTGCAG
>CAJNCQ010000226.1:0-92 GCA_905221265.1 bacterium
GCATCAGTATCTGCAAGTGAATCAGCTTCAGCATCAGTATCAGCAAGCCAATCAGCAAGCGCATCAGTAAGCTCAAGTGAATCAGCTTCAGC
>CAJNCQ010000227.1:0-92 GCA_905221265.1 bacterium
GATACGCTGTTGCTCATGCTTGTGCTTGCTGATTGGCTCGCACTGATTGAAGCAGATACGCTGTTGCTCATGCTTGTGCTTGCTGATTGGCT
>CAJNCQ010000228.1:0-91 GCA_905221265.1 bacterium
TAATTTTTCAGCAGAGGTCTCTAGTTCCTTCAACTCAGTTTGCTCGGTTGACAAATTGAACAAAATCATGGCATACGGCAAAGCTATATCA
>CAJNCQ010000229.1:0-90 GCA_905221265.1 bacterium
TGAAGCACTTTGACTTGCAGATACTGATGCTGAAGCCGATTGACTTGAGCTCACTGAAGCACTGATGCTTGCACTTACTGATGCTGAAGC
>CAJNCQ010000230.1:0-90 GCA_905221265.1 bacterium
TCAATTTGTCAAATAAGCAGACTGAGTTAAAGGAAATCGAGGCTACTGTCGAAAAATTAGAGAAATTACAGCAACAATTCCAGGATTCAC
>CAJNCQ010000231.1:0-89 GCA_905221265.1 bacterium
GTTGATTGACTTGCAGATACAGACGCTGAAGCGCTTTGGCTAGCTGATACTGATGCGCTTGCTGATTGACTTGAGCTTACTGATGCGCT
>CAJNCQ010000232.1:0-89 GCA_905221265.1 bacterium
ATGCTTGTGCTTGCTGATTGGCTCGCACTGATTGAAGCAGATACGCTGTTGCTCATGCTTGTGCTTGCTGATTGGCTCGCACTGATTGA
>CAJNCQ010000233.1:0-88 GCA_905221265.1 bacterium
GCCAAAGTGCTTCAGCTTCAGCATCTAACAACCAGAACTCAGCTTCTATCTCAGCAAGCGCGAGCCACTCTGCGTCAATTAGTGCGAG
>CAJNCQ010000234.1:0-88 GCA_905221265.1 bacterium
CTTCAGCTTCTGTATCAGCTAGCCAAAGTGCTTCAGCATCAGTATCTGCAAGCCAATCAGCTTCAGCTTCTGTATCAGCTAGCCAAAG
>CAJNCQ010000235.1:0-88 GCA_905221265.1 bacterium
TACTGATGCTGAAGCTGATTCACTTGCAGATACAGACGCTGAAGCTGATTCACTTGAGCTTACTGATGCGCTAGTTGATTGACTTGCA
>CAJNCQ010000236.1:0-88 GCA_905221265.1 bacterium
CAGATACTGATGCTGAAGCTGATTGACTAGCACTTACTGATGCGCTAGTTGATTGGCTTGCTGATACTGATGCTGAAGCTGATTCACT
>CAJNCQ010000237.1:0-88 GCA_905221265.1 bacterium
GACACGCTGTTGCTCAAGCTTGTGCTTACTGATTGGCTAGCACTGATTGAGGCAGACACGCTGTTGCTCAAGCTTGTGCTTGCTGATT
>CAJNCQ010000238.1:0-88 GCA_905221265.1 bacterium
AAAGCTATATCAGGCGAATCCTGGAATTGTTGCTGTAATTTCTCTAATTTTTCAGCAGAGGTCTCTAGTTCCTTCAACTCAGTTTGCT
>CAJNCQ010000239.1:0-88 GCA_905221265.1 bacterium
GCTGAAGCGCTTTGGCTTGCTGATACTGACGCAGAGTGGCTCGCGCTTGCTGAGATAGAAGCTGAGTTCTGGTTGTTAGATGCTGAAG
>CAJNCQ010000240.1:0-88 GCA_905221265.1 bacterium
CTTCAGCATCAGTAAGCGCGAGCCAAAGTGCTTCAGCTTCAGCATCTAACAACCAGAACTCAGCTTCTATCTCAGCAAGCGCGAGCCA
>CAJNCQ010000241.1:0-86 GCA_905221265.1 bacterium
GCTGAAGCTGATTGACTAGCACTTACTGATGCGCTAGTTGATTGGCTTGCTGATACTGATGCTGAAGCTGATTCACTTGCAGATAC
>CAJNCQ010000242.1:0-86 GCA_905221265.1 bacterium
GTAAGCGCGAGCCAAAGTGCTTCAGCTTCAGCATCTAACAACCAGAACTCAGCTTCTATCTCAGCAAGCGCGAGCCACTCTGCGTC
>CAJNCQ010000243.1:0-86 GCA_905221265.1 bacterium
GCGTCAGTATCAGCAAGCCAAAGCGCTTCAGCATCAGTAAGTGCAAGCCAATCAGCATCTGTATCAGCTAGCCAATCAGCAAGCGC
>CAJNCQ010000244.1:0-86 GCA_905221265.1 bacterium
TGAAGCGCTTTGGCTCGCACTAATTGACGCAGAGTGGCTCGCGCTTGCTGAGATAGAAGCTGAGTTCTGGTTGTTAGATGCTGAAG
>CAJNCQ010000245.1:0-85 GCA_905221265.1 bacterium
TTGACAAATTGACCAAAATCATGGCATACGGCAAAGCTATATCAGGCGAATCCTGGAATTGTTGCTGTAATTTCTCTAATTTTTC
>CAJNCQ010000246.1:0-84 GCA_905221265.1 bacterium
GCTTCAGCTTCAGCATCTAACAACCAGAACTCAGCTTCTATCTCAGCAAGCGCGAGCCACTCTGCGTCAGTATCAGCAAGCCAA
>CAJNCQ010000247.1:0-84 GCA_905221265.1 bacterium
TCTGTATCTGCAAGTCAATCAACTAGCGCATCTGTATCTGCAAGCCAAAGCGCTTCAGCATCAGTATCAGCTAGCCAATCAGCT
>CAJNCQ010000248.1:0-84 GCA_905221265.1 bacterium
CAATCAACTTCAGCATCAGTATCTGCAAGTGAATCAGCTTCAGCTTCTGTAAGCTCAAGTCAATCAGCTTCAGCATCTGTATCA
>CAJNCQ010000249.1:0-84 GCA_905221265.1 bacterium
CACTGATTGAGGCAGACACGCTGTTGCTCATGCTTGTGCTTGCTGATTCAGATGCACTAATTGAAGCTGACACGCTGTTGCTCA
>CAJNCQ010000250.1:0-84 GCA_905221265.1 bacterium
GCACTTACTGATGCTGAAGCGCTTTGGCTTGCTGATACTGACGCAGAGTGGCTCGCGCTTGCTGAGATAGAAGCTGAGTTCTGG
>CAJNCQ010000251.1:0-84 GCA_905221265.1 bacterium
TGAAGTTGATTCACTTGAGCTTACTGATGCTGAAGCGCTTTGGCTAGCTGATACTGATGCGCTTGCTGATTCGCTTGCACTTAC
>CAJNCQ010000252.1:0-83 GCA_905221265.1 bacterium
GCAGACACGCTGTTGCTCAAGCTTGTGCTTGCTGATTCAGATGCACTAATTGAAGCTGACACGCTGTTGCTCAAGCTTGTGCT
>CAJNCQ010000253.1:0-83 GCA_905221265.1 bacterium
AATCAACTTCAGCATCTGTAAGTGCAAGCCAATCAGCTAGAGCATCAGTAAGCTCAAGCGAATCAGCTTCAGCATCAGTATCA
>CAJNCQ010000254.1:0-83 GCA_905221265.1 bacterium
ACAGAGGCGCTTGCTGATTGGCTAGCTGATACAGATGCTGATTGGCTTGCACTTACTGATGCTGAAGCGCTTTGGCTTGCTGA
>CAJNCQ010000255.1:0-83 GCA_905221265.1 bacterium
CAAGCGAATCAGCAAGCGCATCAGTATCAGCTAGCCAAAGCGCTTCAGCATCAGTAAGCTCAAGTGAATCAACTTCAGCATCA
>CAJNCQ010000256.1:0-83 GCA_905221265.1 bacterium
CTTCAGCATCAGTAAGCTCAAGTGAATCAACTTCAGCATCAGTAAGTGCAAGTCAATCAACTAGCGCATCAGTAAGCTCAAGT
>CAJNCQ010000257.1:0-83 GCA_905221265.1 bacterium
CCAAGTCAATCACCTTCAGCATCAGTATCTGCAAGTGAATCAGCTTCAGCTTCTGTAAGCCCAAGTCAATCAGCTTCAGCATC
>CAJNCQ010000258.1:0-83 GCA_905221265.1 bacterium
GCTTCAGCATCAGTATCTGCAAGCGAATCAGCTTCAGCGTCTGTATCTGCAAGTGAATCAGCTTCAGCGTCTGTATCTGCAAG
>CAJNCQ010000259.1:0-82 GCA_905221265.1 bacterium
AATCAGCTTCAGCTTCTGTATCAGCTAGCCAATCAACTAGCGCATCAGTAAGCTCAAGTCAATCAGCTTCAGCATCAGTATC
>CAJNCQ010000260.1:0-81 GCA_905221265.1 bacterium
AGCTTGAGCAACAGCGTGTCAGCTTCAATTAGTGCATCTGAATCAGCAAGCACAAGCTTGAGCAACAGCGTGTCTGCTTCA
>CAJNCQ010000261.1:0-81 GCA_905221265.1 bacterium
GCTAGTTGATTGACTTGCAGATACAGACGCTGAAGCGCTTTGGCTAGCTGATACTGATGCGCTTGCTGATTGACTTGAGCT
>CAJNCQ010000262.1:0-81 GCA_905221265.1 bacterium
TCAGCTTCAGCATCTAACAACCAGAACTCAGCTTCTATCTCAGCAAGCGCGAGCCACTCTGCGTCAATTAGTGCGAGCCAA
>CAJNCQ010000263.1:0-81 GCA_905221265.1 bacterium
GCTTGCACTTACTGATGCTGAAGCGCTTTGGCTTGCTGATACTGACGCAGAGTGGCTCGCGCTTGCTGAGATAGAAGCTGA
>CAJNCQ010000264.1:0-81 GCA_905221265.1 bacterium
AACAACCAGAACTCAGCTTCTATCTCAGCAAGCGCGAGCCACTCTGCGTCAGTATCAGCAAGCCAAAGCGCTTCAGCATCA
>CAJNCQ010000265.1:0-81 GCA_905221265.1 bacterium
TACTGATGCGCTTGCTGATTCGCTTGAGCTTACTGATGCGCTTGCTGATTGACTTGCAGATACAGACGCTGAAGCTGATTG
>CAJNCQ010000266.1:0-80 GCA_905221265.1 bacterium
GCGCTTACTGATGCTGAAGTACTTTGACTTGCTGATACAGAGGCGCTTGCTGATTGGCTAGCTGATACAGATGCTGATTG
>CAJNCQ010000267.1:0-80 GCA_905221265.1 bacterium
AATCAGCAAGCGCATCAGTAAGCTCAAGCGAATCAGCAAGCGCATCAGTATCAGCTAGCCAAAGCGCTTCAGCATCAGTA
>CAJNCQ010000268.1:0-80 GCA_905221265.1 bacterium
GATTGGCTAGCTGATACAGATGCTGATTGGCTTGCACTTACTGATGCTGAAGCGCTTTGGCTTGCTGATACTGACGCAGA
>CAJNCQ010000269.1:0-80 GCA_905221265.1 bacterium
GATGCTGAAGCGCTTTGGCTTGCAGATACTGATGCTGAAGCGCTTTGGCTTGCAGATACTGATGCTGAAGCTGATTGACT
>CAJNCQ010000270.1:0-80 GCA_905221265.1 bacterium
GCTGATACTGATGCTGAAGCTGATTGGCTAGCTGATACTGATGCTGAAGCGCTTTGGCTTGCAGATACTGATGCTGAAGC
>CAJNCQ010000271.1:0-80 GCA_905221265.1 bacterium
GTATCAGCTAGTCAATCAGCTTCAGCATCAGTAAGCTCAAGTCAATCAGCTTCAGCATCAGTATCTGCAAGTGAATCAGC
>CAJNCQ010000272.1:0-80 GCA_905221265.1 bacterium
TACTGATGCTGAAGCTGATTGACTAGCTGATACAGATGCTGAAGCTGATTGACTTGAGCTTACAGAAGCTGAAGCTGATT
>CAJNCQ010000273.1:0-79 GCA_905221265.1 bacterium
ATTGAAGCAGACACGCTGTTGCTCAAGCTTGTGCTTGCTGATTCAGATGCACTAATTGAAGCTGACACGCTGTTGCTCA
>CAJNCQ010000274.1:0-79 GCA_905221265.1 bacterium
CAGCTTCAGCATCAGTATCTGCAAGCCAAAGCGCTTCAGCATCAGTATCAGCTAGCCAATCAGCTTCAGCATCAGTATC
>CAJNCQ010000275.1:0-79 GCA_905221265.1 bacterium
GATACTGATGCTGAAGCTGATTGACTAGCTGATACAGATGCTGAAGCTGATTGACTTGAGCTTACAGAAGCTGAAGCTG
>CAJNCQ010000276.1:0-78 GCA_905221265.1 bacterium
AAAAAAAAAAAAAAAAAAAAAAAAAAAAAAAAAAAAAAAAAAAAAAAAACAAAAAAAAAAAAAAAAAAAAATAAAATA
>CAJNCQ010000277.1:0-78 GCA_905221265.1 bacterium
CCCCCCCCCCCCCCCCCCCCCCCCCCCCCCCCCCCCCCCCCCCCCCCCCCCCCCCCCCCCCCCCCCCCCCCCCCCCCC
>CAJNCQ010000278.1:0-78 GCA_905221265.1 bacterium
AGCCAAAGTGCTTCAGCTTCAGCATCTAACAACCAGAACTCAGCTTCTATCTCAGCAAGCGCGAGCCACTCTGCGTCA
>CAJNCQ010000279.1:0-78 GCA_905221265.1 bacterium
AAGCACAAGCTTGAGCAACAGCGTGTCAGCTTCAATTAGTGCATCTGAATCAGCAAGCACAAGCTTGAGCAACAGCGT
>CAJNCQ010000280.1:0-78 GCA_905221265.1 bacterium
CTGATGCTGAAGCGCTTTGGCTTGCTGATACTGACGCAGAGTGGCTCGCGCTTGCTGAGATAGAAGCTGAGTTCTGGT
>CAJNCQ010000281.1:0-78 GCA_905221265.1 bacterium
AGCCAAAGTGCCTCAGCTTCAGCATCTAACAACCAGAACTCAGCTTCTATCTCAGCAAGCGCGAGCCACTCTGCGTCA
>CAJNCQ010000282.1:0-78 GCA_905221265.1 bacterium
GCATCAGTAAGTGCTAGTCAATCAGCTTCAGCATCAGTATCTGCAAGCGAATCAGCTTCAGCGTCTGTATCTGCAAGT